>CANGXK010000021.1 GCA_947457715.1 Gemmatimonadota bacterium | reverse complement strand
CGTGACGGTGGAAGCCACCCTCACGCACATTGCGGGAGAGTTGGTCTTCGAAGAGCGCGCGATTCGCATTCGCAAGCCGGATGGCGCGCTGTTCCAGATCGTCGGGGCGCCAGTGCGCCGGGCCCGACGCCCATTGTCGGGGCCCGTGCGCACCGTCCGTTTCGCGCTTGACCCCGATCTCGCGCCAACGTGGGACATCGAAGTTGAAGCCAGCGCCGCAAACGTGATGGCGTTGCAGGCGCGGATCGATCGTTGGTTCGCCGTGGGGATTCCGCTGCTCGTGCTCTGCGCGGCGGTGGCGGGGTGGTGGCTCACCGGCCGTACGTTGCGGCCGGTCCGGCGCATGGCCGACGCGGCGTCGCGCATCGCGCCGGCCAGCGGCACGCGCCTGCCGATCGACGACCCCACCGACGAACTCGGCCGGCTCGGCGTTCGCTTCAACGGCTTGCTCGACCGGCTCGATGGCGCGCTCGCCCAGCAGCGCGAGTTTCTGGCCGACGCGGCGCACGAGCTGCGGACACCGATCGCGCGCCTGCGCGCGCGCGTAGAAGTGGCCATGCTCGAGCCTGCGACGGTGAGCGACACCAGCGTGTTGCGCGCGATCGATCAGGAGCTGCGCGCCGTGTCGCAGCAGGTGGACGAGTTGCTGCAACTCGCGCGCGCTGATGCCGCAGGAGAGGACGCGCCGTTGCGTGCCGAGTCGTTGTTTCTCGACGACGTCGTTGCCGACGAGTTGCCGCGCTGGCAACCGGAGGCGCAGCGTCGCAGCATGACGCTCGATTACAGTGCACTGGAGGAGTCGCCGGTGCTCGGCGACGCGTCACTGTTGCCGCGATTGGTCAGTATTTTGGTGGATAACGCCATCCGCTACGGTAGCGAGCGTGGCACCGTGTACGTGCGGGTGCGTCCGGAACATGGCGCCGTGGTGCTCGACGTCGAAGACGATGGCATCGGCATTCCGGCGCATGAGCATGCGCGCATCTTCGACCGGTTTTTCCGTGGCGATGCGGCACGTCTCAAGCGACCCGATGGCAGTGGGCTCGGGCTGGCAATTGCCGCGTGGATCGTGCGACAGCATCACGGCACGATCTTCGTGAAGGCGGGCGTGCATGGCGGCACGCTCGTGCAGGTGCGACTGTCGCTGGCTACAAGCTAGGGAGCGGCCATCGGCGTTCCGCACACCAGTCGGCCGACCCGGAAGCGCGCGAAGGGCGAAGGGCGAAGGGGCTGGGCGGCGCCGACGAGGGCACAGCAGCGTGCTGGTCCGTTTTGACGTGAGGAAACTCGAAGGTGCAGTGGGACAAGCGCCACCTCATGAGTCCCGGCGTGAACGAATGGAAGCGGGGGTGTTCACGAAACGTTCATAATCGCCTGCTAGGATGGCGAATGAACGTTTTTGTATGCTTTGGCACCGCACCGATCCCGAGGTGTCGCCTGCTGGTGGGGGGGCTCGTCCTCTCCGCGTGCGCCGCGACGGCCGCATGGTCCCAATCGGGAGCGCCGACCGCACCGCTCGATCTGGCCGCCGCGCTGCAACTGGCGCGCGGCAGTGGCCCACTCCGGAAGCTGGCCGACGCGCGAGAGATGGCCGGTACTGGCCGTGTCGGCGAATCGGGGCAGTGGCCCAATCCGACTATTGAATGGCGCCGCGAAAATCTCGGCAGCTCGCTCCAGCCCGATATTTTTGCCACCGCGTACATCCCACTCGACCTCACCGGACGACGCCTCGCCCTGCGACAAGCCAGCGGCGCGGGGCGTCAGCGGGTGCAGGCGGACGCGATGGTCGAGCGTCGTGAGGCGGAAGTCGAGGTCGCGAGAGCCTGGTTGCAGGCGGCAGGGGCCGATGGGATGCTCGCGATCGCGACGCGTCAAATGGAAGCGCTCACGGAGATCGCTGACGTCGATGCCACTCGGCTGCGCGAGGGGTTGGTGTCGGAGGCCGTTGGCTTGCGCACCCAGCTCGAGGCCGACCGTGCCCGCGTGGCACTGGTTGCCGCCACCGGCGACGCCGCCCGGGCGCGCGCCCGACTCGCCCGGGTGCTCGGTCTGTCGGCCGAGGCGCTGCCCGTGCTGGCCGTGCTGGCCGCTCCGCCGATGCCAGCCGCGCCGGACAGTGGCATCGTACGGGGCATCGCCCTCGGGAACCGACCCGAAGTGCGGGCCCGCGAGTCCGCCGTGCGGGAGGCGCAGCGACGTTACACCGCCGAACGCCGCGGTCTGATCGGCGACATGCAGCTGCAGGGCGGGACCAAGCAGACCAGCGGGTTCATGACGGGGCAGGTCGGCCTCTCCATGCCGTTTCCGCTGTTCAATCGGAATGACGCCGCCCGTCAGCGCTCGCGCGGGGAGTACGCCGAGGCCTTGGCGCTGCGCGACGATATGATCAATCAGGTTCAGGGCAGCGTCGGCGCCGCATGGCGCGCGTACGTGGCGTCGCGCCACGCGGCGTCGGCCGCGTCGACATTCGACGCGCGCGGCCGCGAAATCGCGCGTATCGCCCGCGTGGCATACAGCGAAGGCCACGTCACGCTGACCGAACTGCTCGACGCGGAACGGGCCGCCACCGACGCCATGAATACGCATCTCCGCTGGGCGGTCGACGCCTGGCTGTCCCGGCTCGAGTTCGAGCGCGCATTGGGTGCGCGGCTGGATGCCTCCAGTCCTCTCGACCTGCCTCTGCTTGCCACCCTGTTGACGACCGGATCGTGACCATGCGTTCGCCGTTCTGCTTTTCGCGCTCCCGTCGCGCCGGTGCCGCCGGTCTGCTGTTCGGTGGCGCGCTTGCCGTCTCCTGCGGCGGTGCTTCCAATGGCACGAACACCGCCGCCGAGGCTTCAGTGGCATCCCCCGCCGACACCGCCACCCTGTCGGCCCAGGCCGTCGCCATCGGCGGATTCACGTACGACACCGCGCGCATGGTGCCATGGCAGTCCTCGGTGACGGTGCCGGGTCGCCTCATGCTCGACCCGAGCGCGCTCGAAACGATCGGCTCGATTACCGAAGGGCGCATCACGCACGTGCTGGTGCGCGTGGGTGATCGCGTGCAGGCCGGACAGGTGCTCGTGATCATTCACAGTCACGAAATCATGGACGCCCGCAGCGCGTTGGCGAGTGCCATGGCGAAGCTCGCCGCCGCGGAAGCCGAACGCGATCTGGCCAACAGTGCCGCCGATCGCGCCACACGCTTGCTCGAGGCCAAGGCGATGTCGAAGGCCGAAGTCGAGCGGGCCGAGGTGGGCAGGCGAGTGGCCGCCGCCTCGTACCAACAGGGGATCGCCGAGCGCGATCGCGCCCTGGCGATGATCGACCATCTCGTGGGCTCGGGCGCCGTGCCGGCACTGGCCGACGAACACGATGTGCTGATTCGTACGCCGATCGGCGGTGTGGTGACCTCACGCGAGGCGCAGCCGGGCACGGTCGTGCTGCCGGGGACCCCGCTCGTTTCGGTGGGCAATCCTGATCGGCTGCAACTGCAGATGCACCTGAGCGCCGCCGCCGCCGCGGGTGTGCAGGTGGGCGCGACCGTGCGCTTCGCCCATACGGAATCGCCCACGGCGCGAATGTCGGCCACCGTGACCCGCGTGGCTCCCACTGTCGATAGCGTGACCCGCACCATCGAAGTCATCGCGGTCCCGAAAGACGGTGTTCGTAGTGGACGGGCCGAGTCGTTCGTGCAGGCCGATATCTCCGGGACCGGCGGGGCGCAGGCGCTCGTGGTGCCGTCCTCGGCGGTGCAGGCGCTCGAAGGCGACACCGTCGTCCTCGTCGCCGACCAGCGCGGTGAAGGGTTGCACATCGAGGCCGTGCGCGTGCGCACCGGCCGCCGCGCGGGGGATCGCACGGAGATTCTCTCTGGCGTGTCGCCGGGACGTCGCGTGATCGCGGGCAGTGCGGCCATCGCAAAGGCGGAATTGATCAAACGTCGTTCCCCTGACGGAGAATGACGCTGTGAAAGCCCTGATCCATTTCGCGCTGCATCGTCGCGGCATCGTGATCGGCGTGACGCTCGGGCTGATGGCCGCCGGGCTGTATGCCCTGCAGCATATCGCGTTCGATGCCTTCCCCGATCTGACCGGCACGCGCGTGGAAGTCATCACGGTCGCTCCCGGCATGGCGCCCGAAGAGGTTGAGCGACTCGTGACATATCCGATCGAATCGTCGCTCATGGGCGTCCCCGACGCCGAGGGGGTGCGGTCGGTGTCCAAGTTCGGCCTGTCGCTGGTCACGGTGCCGTTTCCCGACGACGTCGACGTGTACTTCGCGCGGCAACTCGTACAGCAACGGTTGAACGACGCCAAGGGGGCGCTGCCGCCTGGAGTCGAGTCCGCGCTGGGGCCGGTCTCAACCCCCATGGGCGAGCTGTATCAGTACGTGCTCACCAGCGACTCGCTGTCGCTGACCGAGTTGAAGACGCTGCACGATTACACCGTGCGTCCGCGCTTGCGCACGGTGCCCGGCGTCTCGGAAGTGAACTCGTGGGGCGGGCTCACTGAACGCGTGGAAGTCATTGTCGATCCGGTCAAGCTGGCGGCACGTCGGCTCACGATCGCCGACGTGCATGACGCGCTTGCCCGGAACACGCTGGCCTTTGGTGGCAGCTATCTCGAGCAGGGTGGCGAACGCTACACGCTGCGCGGACTTGGCCGCGTCGAGAACACCAACGATGTCCTGCGCGTCCAGGTCGGGGCCTATCTTGGTGCGCCGGTGCGCGTGAGCGACATCGGGACGGTGGTGCTCGGCGCCCTGCCACGCAACGGGGCCGTCACGCTGAACGGCAAGGAAGAAGTCGTGAGTGGCATGGTGCTCAAGCTCAAGGGCGCCGATTCACGCGACGTGATCAAACGCGTACGCGAACGGATGGCCGAGATTCAAACGGCGCTGCCTCCGAGCGTGAAGGTCACGCCGTTCTATGATCAGACGGAGCTGGTGGGTCGCACCACCGCCACGATCGTGAAGAACCTGGTGGAAGGCGGTCTGCTCGTGATCGCGGTGCTCTTCCTGTTCTTGCGCAACGTGCGAGCGGCCCTGATCGTGGCGTCGGTGATTCCGATCTCGATGCTGATCGCCTTCATTGGTATGGGGCTGTTCGGCTACTCGGCCAACCTCATGAGCCTCGGTGCGCTCGATTTTGGTCTCATCGTCGACGCCTCGATCGTGATGATCGAGAGTTTCATCAGACGCATCGAGTCGCATCGCGACACGCACCGGCTGGGGCTGTTCGAACGCGCTGCCGTCGAAGTGGGACGGCCGATCCTGTTCGGTATCGCCATCATCGTGGCTGTCTACATCCCGATCTTCACGCTCGACGGGATGGAAGGGCGCATGTTCAAGCCGATGGCGTTCACGGTGGTGTGCGCGGTACTCGGGTCGCTGTTCCTCGCACTGACCTACGTGCCTGCCGTGGCCTCGTGGGCCCTGCGGGATGGCGAAGCCACGCAGGCGCCGTGGCTCACCGCGCTCACCGCGCGCTACCGGCGCGTGCTTGCGGCCGTGATGCATCGTCCACAGCCGTTGCTCATCACGGCGGTGATTCTGGTGGTGGTGTCGGTGGCCTCGCTGTCGAAGATCGGTACCGAGTTCATGCCCAAGCTCGACGAGGGTTCGATTCTGATTACGACGCGTCGGCTGCCAAGTATAGGCCTGGAGGATGCCACCAAGCTTTCCATGGCCGCCGAGCGTATCGTGAAGCAGTTTCCGGAAGTCCTCACCGTGGTGACGAAGGAAGGTCGTCCCGATCTCGCGACGGAAGCGATGGGATTGTTCGAAGGCGACATGTATGTGATCCTCAAGCCACACCGCGAGTGGACGACGGCGAAGGATCAGGAGGGAATGGTTGCCGCACTCGACTCGGCGCTGCGCGTGGTCCCGGGGCTGTGGGTGTCGTTTACACAGCCGCTCGCGATGCGCCTCGATGAAGCGGAGAGCGGCATTAAGACGGACCTTGGTGTCAAAGTGGTCGGCCCCGATCTCGACCAGAACGAATCGATCGCCGAGCGCATCCGGGCGATCGTGGCCTCGGTACAAGGCAGCGCCGATGTGGCCGTCGAGATCGCCGATGGCAGCGGACAGGTGCGTATGGAGGTCAAGCGTGAGGCGCTTGCGCAATACGGGCTGTCGGTGGCGGATGTGCGCGATGCGATCGAGCTGGCGATGGGCTCGCAAGTGGCCGCGGAACTGATCGACGGATTCCGTCGCGTCGGGATTGTGGTGCGACTCCCCGAGGCCTCCCGCGCCGATGCGGCGTCCTTGGCGCGACTCACCATCCGTGCACCGGGCGGAGAGCTGGTGCCGCTGTCGGCCGTGGCAGACGTGCAGACGACGACCGGGCCGGAGATGATCGGCCACGAAGATGCGCAACGTCGGTCGCTGGTGCTCAGTAACGTGCGTGGACGCGACCTGGGCAGCTTCGTGCAGGAGGTGCGTGCGCGAATCGCGAGCGACGTGTCCCTGCCGTCGGGGGTCTTCCTCGAATGGGGAGGCCAGTACGAGAATCAGCAGCGGGCCATGTCGCGGCTCACGCTCGTGGTGCCGGGCGCACTGCTGTTGATTTTCGGGCTGCTCTACCTGTCCTTCCGTTCCATTCCGCAGGCGCTGCTGGTGCTGGCGAACGTGCCGTTCGCATTGGTCGGCGGTATTGCGGCGCTGTGGGTGCGTCAGCTCAATCTCAATCTGTCGGCCAGCATCGGCTTCATTGCACTCTTCGGCATCGCGGTACTGAACGGCGTCGTCATGGTGGAGCATCTCAATCATCTGCGCCACGCGCACGATGACGAACACCAAGGCGTGCTCGATCGGATCCTGCTTGGTGCGGCCGACCGGCTGCGTCCCGTGCTGATGACGGCGCTGGTGGCAAGTCTCGGCTTCGTGCCGATGGCGCTGAGTACGAGTCCCGGCAGTGAAGTGCAGCGGCCGTTGGCCAGCGTGGTGATCGGTGGGCTGATCACCAGCACCGTCCTTACGTTGTTCGTCTTACCGGTGCTGTACCGCTGGCTGGAAGACCGACGGGAAGCACGCCTGTCGCGCCGCGTGGCGGGACGTCAGGCACACGCCACGCCGCTCGCGGTAGGGCGTTAGCCGAACACCATCAGCGTCACGCTGCTGCTGCGGCTCTTCTTCATGTCCGTCAACGGCGCCGTGGCGGAATCGGCCACGTAGCGCTGCAGTCCGACGGGGCGCGTCGAGGCGAGCGGACCTGCGGCGGTGTGAAGCGTCACGGCGTTCGGCGTCACGGTCGGGGCGGTCATCATCGTCGGTGACACCACCAGCGCCGGCGCGCCGGCCGGTGCAGAAACGGGTGCGAGGTCCTGCGCAGCGCTGATCGACGGCAGCATCAGCACGGCGGCGAGGGCCGCCAGAATGGAGGTGCGGGAGCGATGACTCATTGAATCTCCAGTGTTCTGAGTGAGGGGCCAACAAGCGGTTATGTAGCAACGTTCGTGCCTAGCGGTCCCGAGCAGAAACGCAGCGATGAGGCTGCATGCGGTTGCCGATCGCCTGCAGATCGCCTATCCACGCGTTATCGTTGAGTCGTGACTACTTCTCCCGACCCCTTGCTGCGATTCCGCGACGCCTTCCCGATCCTGGGGACGTCCACCTATCTGGTCTCGAACTCGCTCGGCGCCATGCCTGCGGCGGTGAGCGGCCATCTCGCCGACTACGCGCGGCAGTGGCAAACGCGCGGTGTGCGCGCGTGGGCCGAGGGGTGGTGGGAACTACCGGTGAAGATGGGTAACGAGATTGCTCCGCTCATCGGTGCCCCGCCGGGCACCGTGGTGATGGTGCCCACGGTCACCCAAGCGATGAGCAGCATTCTCTCGGCCATCGATTTTCCGCCCGAGCGCAATGAAGTGGTGATGACCGCCCTCGACTTTCCGTCGGTCCGGTACGCGTACGATGCGCTGGCCCCCCGCCTCGGCGCGCGTGTGACCGTCGTGCCGAGCGACGACGGCATCGCCATCGATCTCGAGCGGATTCTCGCCGCGATCACTGAGCGCACGCGGTTGGTCGCCATATCCCACGTGCTCTTCCGTTCGGCGTACATCATGGACGCGGCCGCCATTTGCGCGAAGGCGAAGTCGGTCGGTGCGCTCATTGCGCTCGACGCGTACCACAGCGTCGGCGTGATCCCGGTGGACGTGCAGGCGCTGGGCGCCGACTTCCTCTGCGGCGGCGTGTTGAAGTGGCTGTGTGGTGGCCCCGGCGGCTGCTTTTTGTACGCGTCACCCGCGGCCAGCGCGCAGATGGCCCCGGCGCTCACGGGGTGGCAGGCGCATCGGACGCCGTTCGCCTTTGCCGACCGTATGGAGTACGCCTCGGGCGGCTGGCGTTGGCTGGCGGGTACGCCGGTGGTGCCGGCGCTGTTCGCCGGCCTAGAGGGGCCGCGCATCATTGCCGAGGCCGGGCTGGACGCCATTCGCGCCAAGAGCACGCGGCAGACCACACGGCTCATTGCGATGGCCGATGGGCGCGGATGGCGGGTGAACGCGCCACGTGATGCCGATCGTCGTGGCGGTACGGTGGCGATCGATGTGCCGCAGGCGGCCGACGTGGCGAAGACGCTGCTCGCGCGCGACGTGGTCATCGACTACCGACCGGGGGCCGGTATTCGGGTCGCCCCCCACTTTTACACCACCGATGCCGAGCTTGAAGCATGCGTGGCGGAGATGGATGACATTCTGGCCACCGGCGCCTGGAAGGCGTTCGCTGGTATTCACAGCACGGTGACATAAGCTGTCGTGGTCCGCTGGCGCCGACCGCGTTAGGTGATCATGTTTTTCGAACCCTCGCCCCCAGCCCCCGAGACGATGAATTCGCCTTCCCATCATCCGCCCAAGAAGCTGCGCAAGCAGTTCTCGAATACCACCTACCCAATGGTGGTGCTCAAGTTTGAAGACGGACACGAGATCAAGATCTACCAAGACACCGGAAAGGTTTTCGATGCCTGGCCGGGAGAGACGATCAAAGTGATGGCGGTCTATGACCCCACGTCCAAGGAATGGGAACTGGTGGAGTCCAAGAAGAGCGATGCCTTCGACGACGCCACTTCCTGACGAAATCGTTGAGCGGGCAGCGTTGCGACGCCGGGGGTTGCACTGTACACTCGATGCGTGCCTGAGAGCCGAGTGCGCACGCGCAGCACCGTAGTCATCGAGGCCGCCTTCGCCCGCGGGGGACCGGTCGTTGCCCTTGAAAGTTCGGTGCTCGCGCAGGGGCTGTTGCCGCCCCACAATCGCGAGGCCGCCGAGCGCATGCTCGCCGCAGTCGAGGCGGCTGGAGCGACCCCGGCCATCACCGCCATCGTGAGCGGCGTTCCGTCGTTTGGGCTCGAACCCGCGGATCTCGAGCGGTTTCTGGCCCGCGACGGCGTGCGCAAGGTGTCGTCGCGTGACCTCGGTATCGCAATGGCGCAGCACGCCGACGGCGCCACGACGGTCGCCGGTACGCTCGCCCTGTGCATGCTGGCCGGCATCGAAGTCTTCGCCACCGGTGGCATCGGCGGGGTCCATCGGGATGCCCCGTTCGACGAGTCGGCCGATCTGGTGGCGCTGGCGCACACCCCGGTGATTGTGGTGTGCGCGGGAGCGAAGTCGATTCTCGACTTGCCCGCCACGTTGGAACGGCTGGAGACGCTCGGCGTTCCCGTGGTTGGTTATCGCACGCGGGAATTGCCCGGCTTCTTTTCGATGAACACGGGTCTTGCACTGACGGCGTCCCTTGAAACACCCGATCAGATTGCCGCAGCGTGGCTCGCGCATCGCGCCGTCGGGTGCCGGAGTGCCATGCTGGTGGTGCAACCGCCGCCGGCCGCCGCTGCACTGCCCGCGGTTCTCGTGAACGATGCCACGGTCGCCGCGTTGGCGGCCGCCGACAGGGCCGGCGTGCGCGGAGCGGCGGTGACGCCGTTTCTGCTGGCCGAAATTCAGCGGCGCACCGAGGGACAGTCGGTTGTCGCGAACTTGGCGCTGCTCGAACACAACGCGACGCTCGCCGGACGGATCGCGGTGGCCTTGGCCGGCATACGTGTCGAAGCCGCCCGGTTATGAGTCGGTGCAATGCAGGTGCGGGCGCCCGGCGAAGCGCCGTACGAGGGAACGTGAGTGAACGAAGTGCGAAGCGCACGGTACTATCCGGTAACCCGCTCGCTCCGGAGGTCTGACAGACAATGCCCACCCCATTCCTGAGTTCCGAGGAATACGACGAGCGCGCTCATGCCCTCTACAACGAGGGCAAGTACGACGAGGTCCTCGCGCTGCTGCGTGAAGCGGTGGCGCTGTACCCGAGTGCCGTCGAACTCCATGTCGGTTTCGGTTATGCGCGACTGGCCCGGGAGGAGTACGCCTGGGCCCGACGCAGCTTCGAGGAAGCGCTGGTGCTCGATCCCGACCATGAAGACGCCCTCGCCGGCCTCGGTGAAGTGCTGCTCAAGTTCGGCCAGGTCGAGGCGGGCCAGCGTGCCTTCGAGAAGACGGTCACGCTGGGCTATGACGATGACGTCGATCTCATGCTGCAGATCGGCCGCGCCCTCTTTCGCGAAGGGTTCGTCGACACCGCCCTCACGTACTTCGGCCGTGCGGTGGCGCACGCGGACGACTCGGCGGAGGCCGTCGCCTGCGTCGGCTACGCGCAACATCGTCTGGGCCGCGATGCCGAGGCGGTCGAGTCGCTCACGCGCGCGCTCGACCTCGATCCGCAACTCGTCGAGGCGCGCGTCTACCTCGCGAACCTGATGTACGACGCGGGCGATCTCGATCAGGCGCTCATCGAGTTCGAGAAAACGAAGCCGGCCGACCACTGGGATGAGCTCGGCATCTGGCGCTTGATCGAACTCAAGAAGTCGGTCTACAAGCTCGACGACAGCGACGGCGAACTGAAGCCGTGGGAAGCCCGATTGGTCGCGTTGGCGGGTGAGACCGATGATATCGACGATCTGCTGGAAGAAGTTGAGCAGTCGATGATGGAGCAGGACGCCGAGGCGAGTCCCGAGGGACGCCCTGAACCGCAGGGACAACTCGAAGCGCTTGGCAGCTTGCTTACCGGACTGGTGAACCACCATCAGGGTGAGCAGGCCGAGTCGGCTTCCACGGACGTGCTCGCGGCGGAGACAGCCCACCGTGTGATCATGCGCGATGGCAGCGTGTTTGAGGGCACCTGGGAGGAGATTGTGCGGGCGCTGCGCGATGCGCGCGACGCCGGTCGCCCCCTCAATGAATACATGGCCGCCGAAGCGCGGCGCTTTTACGGCGCCACTGGCAAGCAGGTGGCCTCCGACGCGCCCGAGGCCTTTCTGCGCGGCGGTGCCGATGCCGGGATGCTCCGGATCGACCGCTAGGATGAGCCGCCGAGGGCTGAGCTGGCTCGAGTGGCGGGGCCACATGCCTATCGGCGACGGGTACGACGGAATATGACCACCAGATTCGGGTCGGCCATGTCGGATCCACGCGCCGCGCTCGACGCGGCGCGTTTCGTCTTGAGCGCAGCAAGCGCCACGCCGGCACCCGGCGTATGGGCCAGCGCTCAGCACGTGCTCCGTGCCGTGATTGGCCGCTCCGAACTCAGCGGACAGGCATTGATCGGTGAGACCAGGCGCATGGGCAGTCTGACGCTCTCCGATGCGCACGCACTCGTGGCGCTCGCCACCTGGGCCGATCGCAACGACCGACCCGCCGAAAGCGACTCTGAACGCGCCCTGCTGCGCGAATCGTTGATCGCCCTTGAACACGCGGTCGACATGAATCGTGCGGTGGCCGCCGAAGGCGCGATCCGCCCCACCGTGAACGACATCCCCGCCGTTGGTTCCACACCGTGGGCGGCCTCGGGCACGGCGTACCGCAATTCACCGGGCACCGCGCGCGAGACACTCGATGCGTTTGCGCCGGAGGCCCCCGTGAGGCGCCGTTTTTCGGCGGCGCTCCTGATCGGCGGCTTCGTGCTCGTGCTCGTCCTCGCACTAGCCGCCGGCGCACGGTGGATGATTGCGGAGCGCTCCGAGCGACCCTATCGCGAGGGCGTAGCCGCCTACAGCCGCGGCGCCCGTGAAGTTGCGCGAGCGGCGTTTGTGAAGGCCGTGCGGCAACATCCCGACGATGCCGGACCGCTCATTTTTCTTGGACGCATCGCGCGCGAGGATGGCGACCTGCCGCGCGCCCGTCGCTTTCTGACCACAGCCGTCCGTCTTGCGCCGAACAGCGCCCGTGCAACCCGTGAGCTGGCGTCGGTCATGCTGGTTGACGGACAGCCGGAGCTCGCGCGGCGGTTCTATGTCCGCGCACTGCAGATCGATCCCACCGACCGTGTTGCCAAGGGCTTTCTGGGCTGCGCCCTGTTCCGCCTGAATCGCTTTGGGGAGGCGCGTCGCTGGACCGATCGCGCCGGACCGGGAGACTGGACTCCGTGCGTTGCGGCGATGCCGCTTGCGATACCGCAAGTGAAACCCGTGCCAGTTCCGCCTCCCGGCGCCCGCTATCCGACTCAGTCCTTTCGATGACCACACGTATTCAGCGGCCGAGCGATGCGCTCGCGTTGCACCATGAGACCATACGCGACGTGCTGCCCAACGGCCTCACGCTGCTCGTGCGTCGCGATCCGTCGGCACCAGTGGTGGCCATCGTCACCCACGTGAAGGTCGGCTATTTCGACGAACCGGACGACGTGGTCGGTATCGCGCACGTGCTGGAGCACATGTTCTTCAAGGGCACGCCGACGCGTGGGGTGGGGCAGATCGCCCGCGAGACGAAGGCGAACGGCGGCTATCTCAACGCGCACACGATCTACGATCACACCACCTACTACACGGTGCTGCCATCGTCGTCGTTCGTGCAGGGACTCGAGATTCAGTTCGACGCCTACGCGCGGTCGGTCATCGACGCCGAGGAGCTGGCGCGCGAACTCGAAGTGATCATCGAGGAAACCAAGCGCAAGCGGGACACCGCCTCGGCGATGGCCATCGAAACGCTGTATGCCACGCTGTTCGACAAGCATCGCATCCGGCGCTGGCGCATGGGCGATGAACCCGAGCTGCGGGCGCTCACGCGCGCGCAGCTCATGGCGTTCTACACGCGCTGGTATCGTCCCGACAACACCGTGCTCTCCATCGTCGGTGATGTCGATATCGATGAGGTACGTCGTGAGGTGGCGTCGCGACATGGATCGCTCGAGAACGGCACACCGCCGCGAGAACGCGGACCCATCGAAGTGGTGCCGCCGGGCTTTCGCTTGCGGGAGTGGAGCGGCGACATCGCGCAGCAGCACATCGCCTTCGGGTGGCGCACGCCGCCGATGGAGCACGCCGACACCCCCGCCCTCGATCTGGCCGGACTCGCACTGGGCTCCGGGCGCGCGTCGCGCTTCTATCGCGCCATCCGCGAGCGACAGCTAGCCTCGGCCGTGTCGGCGTGGGACTACACCGCCGGCGACATTGGTGTGTTCGTGGCGCACGCCGAGTCGCCGGCCGAGCACGCCCGCGACGCCACGCGCTATTTGTGGCGTGAACTGCAGGCCGCGCGCACGGTGGGCTTCCGGGGCAGCGAAGTCGCCCGGGCGCAGAGCATCATCGAGGCGCGGTGGCTGCGCCGTCTCGAGAGCATGGACGGACAGGCCACGTACTTGGCATCGTGGGAAGCCGAGGGTGGACTCGATCTGGCCAGTCGCTATTACGACGCGCTGCTGTCACTGACGCCGCGCGATCTGCAGGAGGCGCTGGCAACGCACCTCGACCCCGAACAGGTCGCGGTGATCTCCTACCGCCCGAACGGCGCCGAGCCGTTGGCGGAGCACGAAGACGCGTTGCGCGAGATGCTGCGCGCCGAGGAGGGGCAGGGGAGCAGTGTGCTGGTGGACCCTGCGGTGCCCACGCCGCTGGCGAGCGACGCGATCGGTGGCGACGTACTCGGTGCCCCGGCCGTGCATGTGGGTGTGCGGGCCGTGCGGGTGGAGAACGACGTGCATGTGTACCGCACGGCGCAGGGCGTGCCGGTGCTGGTGCTGCCGCGCCCCGGCACGCCGTTGGTGAATGTGGGGGTGTTTCAGCGTGGTGGGTCGTGTGTGGAGCCGGAATCGCACGAAGGACTGTCGCGCATCACGGCCCAGGCCATGCTCAAGGGCACCGAACGGCGCAGCGGGGCGCGCATTGCGGAGTTGGCCGAGGAGCTGGGCAGCAGCATCGGCGTGAGTGCGGCGCTCGAGAGCATTGGCTGGACGATGTCTGTGCCGGTCCGGCATTTCTCGACGGCTACGGAACTGCTCAGTGACGTGCTGCAGCATCCCGCATTCCCCGAAGAGAGCGTGAGCACCGAGCGCGCCTTGGCGTTGGCCGAGTCGACCCGCGCGCGCGACGACATGTATCGCTGGCCCATGCGGCTGGCTGCGATCGCCGCGTACGGCACGCATCCGTACGCGCGATCGGTGATCGGTACCGAGGCGTCGCTGGCGCGGGTGAACACCGAGAGCGTGCGTGCTTTTCACGCCGAGCACATCGCGCGTGGCGCGTCGGTGATCGCGGTCGTGGGTGATGTCACACCCGATGATGTCGCCGGTGTGATCGAGCGCGCGTTTCCGCTGTTACAGTGGCGGGATGAACGCGCGCCCGCGCTGGTGCAGTGGCCGCAGGAGGCGCATGTACTGCGCGAGGAGCGCGCGAAGAAGCAGACGGCCTTGGCCATGCTCTTCCCCGGGCCGTCGCGCTTCCATGATGATCGCTTCGCCGCGCGCGTGTTGTCGGCGGTGGCGAGTGGGTTGGGCGGCCGCTTCTTTGAGCAGCTGCGCGACAAGCAGTCGCTGGCGTATACGGTGAGCGCTTTCCCGATCGAGCGTCGGGCAGGTGGCGCGTTCGCAGCGTACATCGCCACGTCGCCGTCTCGTGAGGACGAAGCGCGCGACGGACTGCTCGGCGAATTCGCGAAGCTGTGCGAGGCCGCGCCCACCGACGAAGAGATGGAACGTGCGCGACACTATCTGATCGGCACGCATGCCATCGCCCAGCAGTCGGGCGGCAGTGTGCTGGGCGAGATGGTCGACGCGTGGCTGTTCGGCGAGGGGCTGCACGAACGGCACGAAGTGATCGATCGTTTGGCGGCCGTGCAGGGCGCCGATGTGCTGCGGATGGCGCGGGCCTCGTTCGATCCGTCTCGCATGGCCGAGGGCGTGGTGCGCGGGTTGGTCGGGTAAGACCGCCTTGGGTCAGGGCGGCCGGACGGGGTGTGCATCGCGATCCACACGCCCGCGCGTGACGGATGGCCCTCGGATGCGGCGCATCACCATGCGCGGGCGGATCTGTCATGCGGGCACGCCAGGCAACGCGCGGCGACGCTGGCCCCCTGACCCCCGACGACGGTAGTTTCCGGCATGGCCCACACGGAAACTCCGACCGTTCTCACGGTTCCCAACCTGGTGTCCACATCGCGTGTGATCCTGGCGGTGGGATTTCTGGCGTTGGATGCCGTGCCGGTGCGGCTGGCCTTGATCGTGGTGGCTTCGCTCACTGATTTCCTTGACGGGTGGATCGCCCGCCGCACCAAGGTGACCTCGCGCTTCGGCGCGCTGATCGATCCGGTGGCCGACCGATTCTTCGTGCTGTGCGTGGTGATCGCGTACGTGTTGGGCGACCAGCTCACGGTGTGGCAGGCGGTGGCGATCTTCTTCCGCGACATCATGTCGCTGATCGGCTGGTTCACGGCCCGCAACGTGAGCTGGCTGCGCCCGATCCGGTTCCGCGCGCGCACGCTGGGCAAGATCGTGACGGGGCTGCAGCTGCTCACCTTCCTCGCCGTGCTGCTGGCGCCGGCTACGGTCAACGGTCTGGTGATACTGGTCGGCGCGCTCGGGCTCGTGGCGACGGTGGACTACACGCTGATGCTGTGGCGCGAGCGGGTGCGGTGAGTCTCCCCGCGAGAAGCTAGCTCGTAGAACAGATCACACAGAGAAAAAGAGACGAGGAGAAAAGGAGGTGGCGTTTCAGGCTACCAAGCCCTCTTTTTCTCTTT
>CANGXK010000020.1 GCA_947457715.1 Gemmatimonadota bacterium | reverse complement strand
TCGGCATCCGTGCCTCGACACAGGCGGAGCTGGTGTTCGAGGACTGCTTCGTGCCCGACGATCATGTGCTCGGCGAAGTGGGCAAGGGGTTTCGCGTGGCGGTCCATGCGCTCAACGCGGGCCGACTGTCGCTCGCATCGGGGTGCGCGTCGGGATGCAAGCGGCTCCTGGCCGAGTTCGCACGCTATGCCGAGGCCCGTACACAGTTCGGCGGACCGCTCGCGTCCTTCGAGATCACGCAGCGCAAGATGGCCACGATTGCGGCCGAGACGTATGCGGTGGATGCGATGGTCGGCGCACTGGCGGCCGCGCTCGATGAAGACAGCGTCGACGCGTCACTCGAGGCAGCCTGCGCCAAGGTGTTCGCGAGCGAACTCGTGTGGCGCACCGCCGACGAACTCGTGCAGCTGGCCGGCGGCCGTGGCTTCGTGAAGCCATGGCCGTACGAGCGTTATCTGCGTGATGCCCGGATCAATCGCATTTTCGAAGGCGCCAACGAGATCCTGCGACTGTTCATCGGCCTCAATGGCATTCAGGGGCCGGCCGAAGAATTGAAGGAACTCTCGGGCGCGCTGAAGAACCCGATCCAGAACTGGGTGCTGGTTTCGAGCTACGCCGCGGAGCGCGTAGCGTCGGCGCTGGGCCGGAGGGATCGCTTCAACGTCGCATTTCACCCGTCGCTGCGCACGCACGCCGAGTTCGTGGAGAAGCACGTTGCCGAGCTCGCCGCTGCGACGCAAAAGATGATCGTGGCGCACAAGAAGGAGATTCTGCAGCGGCAGCTGGTGGTCGAGCGCCTTGCCGACATGGCGATCGAACTGTATGCGCGCACCACCACGATCGCCCGAACCCAGCGGCTCATTGACGAGAGTGGCGCCGAGGCCTGCGCGCGCGAGATCGCGCTGACCGATCTGTTCTGCATCGAATCGGGTCGTCGCTTCCGTGCCATTCGCCTGGAACTCGATGGCGACGCGGGTGAAGCCATCGACGACCTGCGTCGCGACATCGCGGCACGTGTTCGCGCGGAACACGGCTACGGATCGAGTGACGCGCTGATGGACGTGGCGGTTCCGCCGCTGCCGGCGTGGAGTCTGACCAAGGCGGAGCAGGAACGCGCGGTTAGGTCTCGTTCTTCAGCAAACCCAGCTTGAGAGCGAATTTCACGTATTCGGTGCGGTGCGAGAGACCGAGCTTTTCGCCGATCCGCTGCTTGTACGTGTCGACCGTTTTCGGCGAAATCGTGAGATGCTCACCGATCTCCGGCGCCGTAAAGCCTTCGGAAACCATCTTGAGTACGACCTGCTCGCGGTCGGTGAGCTTTTCGAAGCGCGCGCGTTCTTCCGCGTGGCCGTCACGACGGGCGAGACCACGGGCGAGGGCACGCGCCGCCGTGGGCTGTACATAGACGTCACCGGCGGCGACGGTGCGCACCGCATCGACCAGTTCACGATCGGCCACCGATTTGAGCAGGTACCCACCCGCCCCCGCTTCGAGCAGCGCAACGAGATGCTCATCTTCGGTGTGCATTGTGAGCACGAGCACGCGACGCGTGAGTGGATCACCGGGACTCGGCGTCCGCAGCGCATTTGCCTTTTGGAGTTCACGGGTGGCGGTGAGTCCATCCATGTCGGGCATGGACAGATCCATCACGATCACGTGGGGATCCACTCGCTCAGCGAGCGCCAGGGCGTCCTTGCCGCTGCCACCCTCCCCCACCACCGTGATGTCCTTGGCGGTCGCGAGCACGGCTTTGAGTCCGGCGCGGACGATCTGGTGGTCATCCACCAGCACGACGCGAATAAGATCAGGGCGCATCTGTCAATCTGGAACGTGCGGGACGACAACGCGAGGGCAACTCGCTGGCGTGTATCGTCGTAGCGACGCGAAACCAACAGACGAAACGCGGAGCGAGGGCCAGAGCCCACGGACTCCGGGCGTTCCTCAGGGGTGCTGCGCCGGCAGAATCGTTCCCGCACACCGGCCGAAACCGATCCTGGTGGCCCCGTCCCGCTCGGCGAAGGCCGTGATCTCGAGTTCGTCCCCGTCTTCGAGGAAGGTCCGACGTTCGCCGTTGGGCAGTTCGAGCGGCTCGGCACCGCGCCGGGTGAGCTCGAGCAGGCACCCGCGACTATCCTTCGTGGGACCCGATATCGTTCCGCTCCCCAGCAAGTCTCCGGGGCGCATGTTGCAGCCGTTGCTGGCATGGTGCACGAGCATCTGCCCCATCGACCAATACAAGTCGGTAGCCTGCCCCTGCGTGATGCGCACCGCGGGCTCGCCGGCCTCGCGCATGCGCGGCGTGCGTAGCCACGCCTGCACGGTGATCGCAAAGCCGCCGCGCGCCATGTCGGCCGCGCTGGTGAGATACGGCAACGGCGCCGGGTCGCCTTCGGCACGGGGCGCGAGCGGCACTCGGAAGGGCTCCAGCGCCTCAAGGGTGACCACCCACGGGCTGATGGTGCTCGCGAAGTTTTTCGCCAGGAACGGGCCGAGGGGCTGATATTCCCACGCTTGGATGTCGCGCGCCGACCAGTCGTTCAGCAGACACAGGCCAAAGAGGTGCTCGTCGGCCTTGGCCATCGGAATAGGTTCGCCGAGCGTGTTGCCGGTGCCGACGAAGGCCCCGAGTTCCAGTTCGTAGTCGAGCAATCGCGAGGGGCCCACGGTCGGCACGTCGTCGTTCGGTCCCTTGCGCTGCCCGACCGGGCGGCGGACCGGCGTCCCCGACACCACGATGCTCGACGCCCGGCCGTGGTAGCCGATCGGCACCCACTTGTAGTTGGGAAGCAGCGGATTGTCGGGGCGGAACATCGAGCCGACGCTGGTGGCGTGATGCACCGATGCGTAGAAGTCGGTGTAATCGCCGATCTGGGCCGGGAGAAAGAGCTCGGCGTCGGCCTGCAACACGAGCGCGTGCTCGGCGATCTGCCGGCGGTGCACGGGAACCCCTTCGGCGAGCAGCGCCGATATCGCATGGCGGAGCGCGCGCCGCGCCGGCGCACCGCGCGCCATCAGCTCATTGAGCGTCGGCATCGCGCAGGCCAGCGCGGCGGTGCGCGCCTCGGCCTCGTCGTCAAAGAGACCGGCGGCGAGACAGGCGGCAATGTCGAGAACCGCGGCGCCGATTGCGACACCGACGCGCGGCGCTTCCCGGGTTCCCGATCGGCGAAAGACGCCGAACGGGAGATTCTGGATCGGGAAATCAGCACCGCGCAAGTTCGCGGTCTGCACCCAGGAGCGGAGTGCAGGGTCGTTGGTCGGGTCGATCGGCATGCGGGGATTCTAGCGCGTCCGCCCAGTTGGCGCTGGCGGCAGGTCAGATCCAGCCGAGCGCACGCGCCTCATCGACCGGCTCGGTGAACGAGCACGAGCCGAAGCTTACAAGGCCGTGCTCACGCATGTGCTGCAGGGCATCGCGCGTGAACGTGAGCGTGTGATCGGGACCGTGCCATGCAATGTGCAAGTCACTGAACTCGATTCGCCCGGCATCCGCTTCATCGAGCAACAGGATGGCATCGGCTTCGCTGCCGCCACTCTCGAGATGCGCGACGGCCATCGCGACGTTGAGAAAGCCAAACATGCGACCCGTAGCGGCATCGGCGTCGTAGGTGAGGCGGTAGGTGCCGCGTAACGGGTGATGCAAACCCGCCGTTGCCTTCGCGGTCACGTTGTGCGCGAGGCAGGCCGCGAAGAAGCGCACGACGGCATCAGGTGCGGGCATCATGCCGGCCACGGTGCCACCCATCCGCACCTTTGCCCGGCGTCCGACACGGGCGATGGCGGCGACGTAGGCACCGACGTCGCCATCGAGCGGCACTTCGAGATAGGTGAGGAGATCGCGGGGCATCGCGTGCGCGATCCGCTCGACATCGCTGACTGACGTCGCCTTGATCTCGTAACCATCGACCTTGGCGCCGCACTCGTCGAAGCAGACCCGATGGCGCTCGTTGAACGACGCGATCTGCGCGAGATCCTCCGCCAGATCAGGGCCGGCGGTGACGGACAGCCGCCAGGGGATCGCGCCGGCATCACGCGGCAGCAGCGGATCGGCCGTGGTGGAGAAGAATTCGAGCGATGGCGCCGGGCAGATGAAGCGGCCGAGCATCCAGCCGGTGCCGCTGGCACGGTAGTGCGCGTAGTTGCGGACGGCCGTCGGCATCGCCAGCGAGGCGGGGGCGAAGAGGCCGGCGTAGTCGACGAGGCCTTCCAGCAGGATGCGGGAGGCGCGGTCGGTCAGTGGCGGGAGGCGAACAGGCATGGTGGTGACCTTATAAACCGTCGAAATCGAGACCGAGGTCGAGCGCGGGAGCGGAATGCGTGAGCACACCGACGGAGACGCGATCGACGCCGGTGTCGGCAATGCGACGCACGGTATCGAGCGTCACTCCACCCGACGCTTCGGTGATGACGCGTCCGCGGCAGCGTGCGACGGCCTCTCGCAACTGGTCGAGCGTCATGTTGTCGAGCAGCACCCAGTCGGCGCCGGCGGCGACGGCGGCATCGACCTGTTCGAGCGTATCGCACTCGACTTCGATCGCGGTGCCGCTCATCGCGAGCCCGCGCGCCCGGGAGACGGCCAGGGCGATATCGCCACCAATCGCCGCGAGATGATTGTCCTTGATCAGGACGCCGCTGCGGAGATCCATGCGATGATTCGTTCCGCCACCGGCGCGCACGGCGTACTTCTCGAGCGCTCGCCAGCCCGGTGTCGTCTTGCGGGTGTCGAGGATGTGGGCCGATGTCCCCTTGATCGCCTCGACGAAACGGCCGGTCAGCGTCGCGATGCCCGAGAGATGCTGCAGATAGTTCAGCGCCGTACGCTCCGCCGACAGCATGCCGCGGGCATGACCGCTGATGTGCATCACGATGTCACCAGCCTTCACGTGCGTGCCGTCGTACGCCTCGACGCGAATCGAGACGGCGCTGTCGAGCTGTCGAAACGCCTCGACAGCCAGTGGCACGCCGGCGATCACGCCGTCGCGTCGCGCCACGATCGCGCTGCGCACATGACGGCTGCTGACGACGGTCGCCAGCGTGGACACATCATTGAACGCCTGATCTTCCTGCAGGGCCACCCGAACCTGCGCCGTGATCTCCGCATCGGTCAGCGGGAACGGCAGCGCCGGAACGTCAACCGCGCGCGTGCCGTGCGGCGTGATGGTCCGGGGCGTCATCGCAGGCGACCCGTTCGACGGCGTGGGGCGTAGGGGCGGGTGGAAGGCACTCATTCGCCGGGATCCTCGGGGCCAAAGGGACTCACGCCAGAGTTGCCGCCGATCGACACCATGCGCTCGATGGAAATCCGGGCGCGTGCGGCGATGTCGTCGGGCACGGTGATACGATGCTGCAGGTGCAGCAGCGCGTCACGCACCTTGGGCAAGGTGGTAACCTTCATATACGCACACTGCGCGCGATCGTTCGCCGCAATGAAGTGCTTGGTTGGGTTGGCGCGACGCAGCCGGTGCAGAATGCCGATCTCGGTGGCCACGATGAAGGTGTCCTGATCGGTCTGGCTGGGGCGCTGGATCATCCCTTCCGTGGAGAGGATGTGCACGTTGTCGGCGTCGATGGCACCGGCGCTGATCGCTTCCACCACCGGCGTGGCGCAGCCGCACTCCGGATGGATCAGGAATTCGGCACCCGGGTGCTGCGCCCGCATGGTCGAGATATGCTCGGGGTCGATGCCGGCGTGGACGTGACATTCACCGAGCCACACATGGATATTCTCGCGCCGCGACTCGCGCCGCACGTGCGCGCCGAGGAACATGTCGGGAAGAAAGAGGATCTCCTTGTCGGACGGAATGGCGTTCACGACCTCGACGGCGTTGCCCGATGTGCAGCAGTAGTCGCTTTCAGCTTTTACTTCGGCGGTGGTGTTTACGTAGGCGACGACCACGGCGCCGGGATGCTGGGCCTTCCAGGCGCGCAACTGCTCGGCGTTGATCGTGCTGGCCAGCGAGCAGCCGGCGGCGAGATCGGGGAGCAGCACCGTTTTCTGCGGCGAGAGAATCGCCGCCGTCTCGGCCATGAAGTGCACGCCGCAGAAGACGATCACGTCGGCTTCCGTCTTCGCGGCCTCGCGCGACAGGCCCAGCGAATCTCCCACAAAATCCGCCACGTCCTGAATTTCCGGACGCTCGTAGTTGTGGGCGAGAATCACCGCGTTCCGCTCCTTCGCGAGGGCGCGGATTTCTGCGGCGAGAACGGGGTCGTAGTGCGCTTCGAGAATCGTCATCTGATGACTGTTACCAAGTGATGTGCTTGCCCTGCCACTTCCGGCGGGTCTTCGGAAAATCGCTCCGGAAGTGCCCTCCACGCGACTCCTTGCGCATGAGGGAGGCTTCCGTCACAAGGGTGGCGGTGGTGTGCAGGTTGCGCTCTTCCGTGGCGCCGGGGGGCAGACGTTCGCCGATCTGCTGCAGGGCGGCGAGGCAGCGACGCAGGCCCGGCGCGGTGCGGGCGATCGACGCATAGGTCCACATGAGTTCGCGGATCTCGTCGGCGGCCACCTGGGCGGCGCCGCGATCGTCGAGCGCCGGGACTTCCCATTCGGTGGGTTCGGGGACGGGCAGGTCCTGCGGCGTCTCGACCATGTCGCGGGCGACGCGCTCGGCGAACACCAGCCCTTCCAGCAGCGAGTTGGAGGCGAGTCGGTTGGCACCGTGCACGCCGGTGCGGGCCACTTCACCCACGGCGTACAGCCGCGCGATGCTGGAGCGGCCGGCAAGGTCGGTCATCACCCCGCCCATCATATAGTGCGCGGCCGGGGTCACGGGAATCGGCTCGTGCACCGGGTCGATGCCCCGGGCGCGACAGATGGCGAGGATCCCCGGGAAGCGCGTCGCGAACTCGGCGCCGAGCTTGGTGGCGTCGAGAAACACCCTGCCGTACTGCTGCTGCTCGCGGAAGATCTCGCGGGCGACGACATCACGGGGGGCCAGCTCGGCCAGGCGGTGACGCTTCGGCATGAAGCGCTGCCCGCGGCCGTTCAGCAGGATGGCGCCTTCGCCGCGCACCGCTTCGGAAATCAGGGCGAGCGGATTTTCCGGCGTATCGAGCGCGGTCGGGTGGAACTGGACGAATTCCATGTCGGCCAACCGGGCACCGGCCCGATGGGCAATGGCAAAGCCGTCGCCGGTGGCCACCTGCGGGTTGGTGGTGTACCGATAGATCTGGCCGCACCCGCCAGTAGCCAGCACCGTCGCGTCGGCTACAATTTCCACGGCGCGACCGGCAATACTGGCCCGAACGCCGGCGCACTGCACCCCGTCTTCGTCTTCCAGCAGGAGGAGGTCCAGCACGCGCGCCATCTCGAGCACCTGGATGTTCGGCGACTCCCGGACTTTGGCAACCAGCGTGCGGGCCACCTCGGCCCCCGTCTGGTCGCCATGCGCATGCACGATCCGATGCCGGGAGTGGGCGGCCTCTTTCCCGAGCTTGAAGTCGCCATCGGGATCGAGGTCGAACCGGGCGCCGGCCGCCTGCAGCTCGCGCACCCGGGCTGGGCCTTCCTCAACCAGCACCTGCACCGCCTCGGCGTCGCACAGCGCTGCTCCGGCGGCGAGCGTATCCTGACGGTGAAGATCGGGCGAGTCCCCAGCGCCCAGCGCCGCGGCGATGCCACCTTGGGCATAGGCGGTGGCGGAATCGAAGAGCGTGCGCTTCGTCAGGACCATCACCGGCCCGTGGGCTGAAGCGCGCCAGGCAGCATGGAGTCCCGCGACTCCACTGCCAATCACAAGGAACCGCGTGCGGATCCGGTTTGTCATAGTAGTTTCAACTTAGGACACTGGGTCCCCAACAGAACCCCTGGCCGGCTTGCTGGCCCATTCTCCCGCTCTTTTTCGCTATTAGGAGACGTCATGCGTTTGACGTTCATGGCCGGCTTCGCGACCGTGGTGTCGCTGTCCGGCGTTGCTCTCGCCCCTACGACACTCACGGCCCAGCCCGGTGGTGGCGTAGCCCCGCAGTGCACCATCGATCAGAATAATCCCAAGGAACTGGCGCTGATGTCGCTCAAGTTCCAGAGTGCCCGCAGCGCACCGACTCCTGAAGCCCGGAAGAAGGCGCTGCGCGAGATCGTCAAGGAACTCGACACCAAGCCCGAGCGCTTCGCCAAGAATCCCGGTGGCTACAATCTGTCGCTCGTGCAGGCGCTCACCATTTGGGGCGTGGAACCCGGTCTCTCTGATGCCCCCGCCCGCAGCGAACTCGGCTTCATCACGAACCCGACGGAGCCGTACGACATCCTCGTGAACATGGATGTTGCCTACAAGGCGATCGTAGCTGCAGTGCCGACGTGCGAAGCCGACATCACCGCGATGCGCATGAACGAAGTGTGGCTGGCCGCGACCAAGGCGGCGCTCGACGCGTCGAACGCCGGCAAGCTCGACTCGGCCGATTACTTCGCGAAGCGCTCGATGCTGATGTCGGCCACGAATCCGTATCCGCACTACGTGATGGCCAGCACGGCAAACGCACGCAACAATCGTGCGGGCGCCATCATGCACTGGAAGCATGTCATCAAGTACGCGGCCGACGACACGACCTACCGCGACCTGAAGAACGGCAGCATGTACTACGCGGCCATGAGCCAGTTGGAAGACGCTCAGGCCAAGACGGGGGACGAGCAGGTGACGGTGGCGCGTGAAGCGGCCGAAGGCTTCAAAGCATTGCTGACCGCTACGCCGGATAACCCGGATGCGCCGAATCTCCTGCTGTCGTGGGCCGATGCGCTCACGGCCGCGAAGGATACGGCGCTGATTCCGACGGTGTATACGCCGCTGCTCACGCAGGCGTCGGCCACCGATATCGCGCTGGCCACGGCCGGCGTGATCGCGACGCGCGCCAACAAGACGGACGACGCGCTCAAGCTGTTTCAGGCGGCCACGATCAAGAATCCGTTCAACCGCGATGCTCAGCGCAACGTGGCGGCGGCGCACTACGCGAAGGATCAGTTCGTGATGATGTTCGAGCCGACGCGCAAGCTGGTCGAGCTTGACCCAAACAACTTCGATGGCTGGATGTTGTTCGCCTACGCGTCGCAAGGTCTCGCCAAGGCGGCCCAGACGGCCAAGAAGCCGGTGGACGTGAAGGCGTGGACGGATTCGCTGGTGAAGTACCAGACGTACGCCGAAGCACTGCCGGTGAAGGTCGATGTCACGAGCTTTGACCGTCGTACGAGCACGGCCACGCTGATCCTCAGCCTCGAGCAGATCGCGGCGAAGGACGGCCAGTATAGCGTGACGGCCGAGTTCCTGGATTTGGCCGGCGCGGTGGTGGCGACGGTAACCGAAGCCGTGGGCCCGATCAAGAAGGGTGAGACGAAGGCGGTGACGCTCAAGGTCACGGGCGAGAAGATCATGAGCTACCGGTACAAGGCGCTCAAGTAAGACGCACGAATCCCGGGGCTTACGAGCTCCGGGGAACACGCCTTCCGTGAACATGCGTACGTTGTGCCGTGTCATCGCCCTGCTCGCCGCGTGTGGTCCCGCAGTGAGCAGGGCGCAACACATTCCCCACCTTGCGCCCGGCGATTCCTCCCGAACGCACCGGTCGCCCGCTCGCCCGGTGGGCCGTTCCCATCATTTGCCCCGATAACCCCTTCCCGCAGCAGCGCTCTGCGGCGAAGCTTCCGGACCATGCGCCGGACCCTCTACCTCATCGGGGCGCTTCTCCTCGCCCACGCCGCCCTGCTGACCGTCCACCCCTCCGGGGCGACGGTCGCCGACACCTCCGACGGCCTCGATGTCGGGATCGTCTTTGACGTCGGCGGTCGCGGTGACAAGTCGTTCAACGACGGCGCCTATCTGGGCGGCCTCCGCGCCGCAAAGGCGCTGGGCGCGCGCGTGCGCTACATCGAGCCGGGCGAAGGCTCCGACCGCGAGGCCGGCCTGCGACTGCTGGCCGCCGAGGGGATGGACCTCGTGGTGGCCGTCGGCTTCATCTTCACCGACGACGTCAACCTGTTGGCGAAAGAGTATCCCAACGTCCGCTTCGCCGACGTCGACTACGCCGTTGCCGCCGACAGTGCCGGCAATCCCCTGCCGATGCCGCCCAATCTCGTGGCCCTCAAGTTCCGCGAAGAGGAGGGGTCGTTTCTGGTCGGCGCCCTCGCGGCGCTGGTGGGGAACAGTAAGAAGGTGGGCTTCGTGGGCGGCATGGATATCTCCCTCATTCACAAGTTCGAAGCGGGCTATCGCGCCGGCGTGCAGCATGTCTGCCCTGACTGCGAGGTCGTGGTGAACTACGCCGGCGTCACCCCCGAGGCGTTTCGCAATCCCGGACGGGGCAAGGAGATGGCGCTGGCGATGTACAATCAGGGCGTGAACGTGATCTTCCACGCCTCGGGCTCCACCGGACTCGGCGTGTTCGAGGCCGCGCGCACCACCGGCAAGCTGGGCATCGGGGTGGACGCCGACCAGTACAGCGAAGCGCCCGGACACGTGCTCACGTCGATGGTGAAGGGCATCGACGAATCGGTGTTCCAGGCCGCAAAGGCCGTGAAAGACGGCACCTTCAAGGGTGGCATCCAGCAGTTCGGTCTGGCCGAGAATGGCGTCGGCTACGTGTACGACGCCAACAACAAGGCGCTGATTCCCGACGCCGTGCGGGCGCGGCTCAATGCGCTCACAGCCGACATCGTGGCGGGGCGTATCAAGGTGCCGAGCACCCGATGACGATGACGGCGCGTATGAGCGCATCGGACACGCCGGCGATCCGGATGACGGGCGTCGTGAAAACGTTCGGCGCGGTGGTCGCCAACCGTGACGCGTTCCTCGATGTCGCACCGGGCGAAATTCACGCGCTGGTGGGCGAGAATGGTGCGGGCAAGAGCACGCTGATGCGCGTGCTGGCGGGCATGTACGCGCCCGATGCCGGCACGGTGCTGGTGAACGGCAAGGACGTCACCGGCTGGAAAACACCAGACGCGATCGCCGCCGGCGTCGGCATGGTGCATCAGCATTTCATGCTCGTGCCCTCGCTCACGGTGGCCGAGAACGTGATTCTGGGCATGGAACCGCGCAAAGGCATGCAGGTGGATCTGCATCGCGCGGCGAGCGAAGTGGAGTCGCTGTGCAAGAAGTGCGGCCTGCACGTGGATGCAAAAGCGAAAGTGGCCGATCTGTCG
Source organism: Gemmatimonadota bacterium (assembly GCA_947457715.1). Next base: position 5,151 of record CANGXK010000020.1, on the reverse strand, counting down.
GTGGGTGAGGCGCAGCGCGTCGAGATTCTGAAGGCGCTGTACCGTGGCGCCAAGATTCTTATTCTCGACGAACCCACGGCGGTGCTCTCGCCGCCGGAAGTGCGCGATCTGTGGACCGTGCTGCGCGCGCTCAAGGCCGATGGCGGCACGGTCGTGCTGATCACGCACAAGCTCGACGAAGTGATCGCGGTGTCCGACACGATCACCGTGATGCGCGGCGGCATGACGATGTCGCGCTTCGCGACCGCAGGCACGACGCCGCGCGAGATCGCGCGCGCCATGGTCGGCCGCGATGTGCAGCTGCATCTCGATGCGCAGGGCGACGCCGAATCGTGGGTGGCACCGGCCGCGGTGGAATCATCGGCAACGCCGGTGCTGCGCGTGAAGCACGTGACGGTGATGTCGGACCGCGGCACGCGCGCCGTGCACGATCTCAGCTTCGAGATTCGCCCCGGCGAGATTCTCGGGATTGCCGGCGTGGAAGGCAACGGCCAGACGGAACTGCTCGAAGCGATCGCCGGATTGCGCGCGATGCCATCGGGAAGTGTGCATCTGTTGTCGCACGATTGTAGCACGCGCTCCGTACGTGAACGGGCCGATCTCGGATTGTCGCACATTCCCGAAGACCGGCACCGTCGCGGCCTCGTTCTCGACTACAGTATCGCCGAGAATCTCATTCTCGGCCGGCAGCATCATTTCGGATCGTTCGGCTCGCTCGACGCGGCGCGCATCGCTACGAACGCCGCCGAGCAGGTGCAGCGGTTCGACATCCGCCCGGCCATGCCGGCGCTGCCGGCGCGCGCGCTGTCGGGCGGCAATCAGCAGAAGGTCGTGATCGCGCGCGAGATGGGCCGCGAGTTCAGCGTGTTGCTGGCAGCGCAGCCCACACGCGGTGTGGACGTGGGTGCGATCGAATTCATTCACGCGCAGTTGCGGGCCGCGCGCGATGCCGGCAAGGGGATTCTGTTGGTGAGTGCCGATCTGCCGGAAGTGCTCGCACTCTCCGATCGCATTGCCGTGATGTACGGCGGGCGGTTCGTGACCGTACTGCCGGCGGCGCAGTGCACGGCCGAGCAGTTGGGTCCTTACATGACGGGAGCGGCGGTATGAGTACCGGACCAGCGACGCCGCCGCGCGAACACCAGCGGGAAATGCAGAGCACCGGCGAAGTGCGCGCGATGGCGGAGTTGCCGGCGCACGCCGGCATCGGACTGGCCGGTGGATTCCTGCCGCCGTTGGTGGCGCTGGCCATCGCGGCGGTCGTGGGCGACCTGCTCATCCTCAGCTTCGGCGAAGCGCCGAGTACCGTATTCCGTCTGCTGGTCGATGGCACGTGGGGTAATGCCTACGGCATCGGGCAGGTGCTGTACAAGACGACCACGCTGGCCTGCACCGGTCTGGCCTTTGCGCTGGCCGGACGCGCGGGGCTGTTCAACGTGGGCGCGGAAGGACAGCTCGCCGCTGGTGGCTTCGGCGCCGCGGTACTCGGCATGCTGCTGCCGGCCGGTACACCGGCGCTGATTGCGGTGCCGCTGTGCCTGTTGGCGGCCATGCTGGTCGGTGCCGGTGTCGGTGCCGTGCCCGGCGCGCTGCGCGCGAAGTTCGGCGCGAGCGAAGTGATCGTGACGATCATGCTCAACTTCATCGTGCTGGCGTTTCTCAACTGGATCGTGTCGTCGAAGCTGAATGTGCCGGAAACGCTGCACACGCCGCCAATCGTGGCCGGCATGATACCGCGCTTCGCCGACCACTTTACGGCGTTCCGCGGCAGTGCCGCGAACTTCACGATCGTGTTTGCCGTGCTCGCCGCGGTGGCGAGTTGGTGGTATCTGTTCCGTACCCGCAGCGGGTATGAACTGCGCGCGGTGGGGCTGCAGCCTGATGCCGCCGAGTACGGCGGCGTGCGGGTGCCACGCTTGCTGTTCTTCACGATGTGTTTGTCGGGTGCGCTCGCCGGATTGGGCGGCATGAATTTCGTACTGGGCTACAAGGGCTACTACGAAGAGGGCTTCGCCGGCGGGGCGGGTTTCCTCGGCATCGCGGTGGCGCTGGTGGGACGTAATCATCCGTTCGGCATTCTCGCGGCCGCGCTGCTGTTCGCCACGCTCTCGCAGGGCGGACTCGCCGTGAATGCCGTCGTGCCGAAGCAGCTCACCGATATTCTCACGGCGGTCGTGATTCTCGCGGTCGCCACCGCCGTGCCCGAAGTGCAGAAGCAGTTGCGGGCCGCGGCGGCCAGCGTGACTGCGGCGTTCTACCGCGATGCGCGGAAGGGGGTATCATGATCCTGCTCACCTTCCTGCTGCAGACCATTCGCATTGCGATTCCGTATCTGCTCGCGGCGGCCGGCGGGGTGATGTCGGAGCGCGTGGGCATCATCGCACTCGGGCTCGAAGGCATGATGCTGGCGGGCGCGTTCGGCGCGGCGCTGGGGAGTTACTACGGCGGCAATCCGTGGGCTGGCCTGGCCGGCGCGCTGGTGGCGGGTGCAATGGTGACGGCGGTGTTGGCCGTGGCCACGCTGCGCTACAAGGCCAATCAGGTGGTGGTCGGTGTGGCGATCAACCTGCTGGTCGTGGCCGCCACGCGTTTCTATCTGCGGCGGATCTTCGATAGCGCGAGCAACTCGCCGCGCGTGCCGGGCTTCGGTGGTGAAGGCACCGGTGGCATGTTCGCGAGTTTCGTGAACCCCGTGGTATGGATGGGACTGGCTGCACTCCCCGTGCTGGCATGGGTGCTTTATCGCACACCGTTCGGATTGCGGGCGCGCGCCGTGGGCGAGAAGCCGGAAGCGGCCGCGACGTTGGGTGTGGCCGTGACGCGCTTGCGTCTGCAGGGATTGCTCATCGCCGGCTCGCTGGCGAGTCTTGGCGGCGCCTACCTCGCGCTCGACCAGCACCAGTTCTCCGACAGCATGACGGCGGGTCGCGGCTTCATCGCGCTGGCGGCCGTGATCTTCGGACGATGGGAGCCGGTTCGCGTGGCGGTGGCGTGTCTCCTGTTCGCCGGCGCCGAAACGCTACAGATTCAGCTGCAGGGCTCGCAGCTGATTCCCAGTCAGTTCGTGGAGATGATTCCCTATGTGCTGACCATCATTGCGCTGGCGGGCGTCGTTGGACGGAGTGTCGCACCGGCGGCACTCGGCAAAACTGAGTGATACTCCACGTGATGCTCCCCGCGTCACGGTATCGGCACGCTGCATCGGCAGCGCAGCTCCTCCCCATGATGGTACGCGAGTGACCGCACCGAACCCACACACCGACGAGCATCCGATCGACGGCGGCAAATCCGCATTCGGCAGGCTCTCGGTGTTGATGGTGACCGGATTCATCGACATGCTCGGCATGCTGATGATTCTGCCGCTGCTGCCGTTCTACGCGAAGGATCTTGGGGCTGGCGGCTTGGTGGTGGGACTGCTGGTGAGTTCGTTCAGCGTGGCCCAGCTGCTCAGTGCGCCGCTGTGGGGACGGTTCAGCGACAAGCACGGCCGTCGTCCGGCGCTGATCGTCGGCCTCGCCTCGAGCGCGGTCGCCTACGCCGTGTTCGCCTATGCCGACTCGCTGTGGCTGCTGCTGCTGTCACGCATCGTGCAGGGAGCGGGCGGCGGCACGGTGAGCGTGATTCAGGCCTACGTGGCCGATGCCACCCGTCCGGAAGACCGCGCCAAAAGCCTTGGCTGGCTCTCGGCGGCCACGAACGCCGGTGTTGCGCTCGGACCGGTGATCGGCAGCTGGGTCCAACATTGGGGGCCGCATACGCCGGGACTGGTGGCGGCAGGCTTGTGCCTCGTGAACATCGTCTTCGCCTCGAAGTATCTCACCGAAGTGCGGAAGCCGGTGGCCAACAACGCCGACGGCTCGAAGCCGGTGCGGAAGGGATCGCGCGAAGCGGTGTTCCGGGTATTGAGCCACCCCAGCGAGCCCGCGTCGCGGCTGGTGCTGATCTACGCGATCGCGATCGGCGCGTTCCAGGGCACGACGGCCATCCTCGCGCTGTTCCTGGCGGCACGCTTCGATGTCACGGCCGACACGATCGGCTACTTCTTCATGTACATCGGCGTGCTGAGCGTCGTGGTGCGCGCGCTGTTCCTGGGTAAGATCGTCGACCACTTCGGCGAAGCGCGACTGAGCCGCTACGGTGTGGTCTTCCTCGCCGTCGGCTTGATCGGCCTGTCGTTCTCGCGCGACTTTGTGACGCTGGCGCTCGCGGTCGGACTGCTGCCGCTTGGCACCGCGTTCACGTTCCCGTGTGTCACGGCGATGCTGTCGCGCGTGGTGGCGGGGTCGGAGCGCGGATTGTACATGGGTGTGCAGCAAACGTACGGCGGCATCACACGCGTCGGCTTCCCGATCATTCTCGGGTTTGCGTTCGACACGTTCGGCATGCAAAGCCCGTTCTGGATCAGCGCGACGCTGGTGCTGGCGACGCTGTTGCTGGGGCGGGATATGGAGCTGTATGCCCCACGCGTGGTGAAGGCTTCGTAGGGCTTTGGGCTCTGGGCTTTGGGCTCTGCTGTGGGCTGTTGGCTGTTGGCTTGAGGTACTGGGTACTGGGTTCTGGATACTGGGTTTTACGACCCAGTACTCAGGACCCAGTACTCACCACCCCGAGCCAACAGCACATAGCCCGCAGCCGCTGTTCTCGTGCGTCGTAGCTTCCACTCCAAATCAGGTGCCGTTTCGCGATGCGTTTTCCGCTCCTTCTCGCCCTCCTGGCGGCCTCCGCTTCCGTCGCAGGCGCCCAATCCCCCCGTCCGATTCGCAGCGCCGACATCTATCGCCTGCGTGACGTCGGCGCGGCTCGCATCTCCCCCGATGGCGCGTGGATTGCCTACACCGTCACCACCGTCGACTCGGCGAAGGACAAGAGCGACAGCGATGTGTGGATGGTGAACTACGAGGGCACCCGCACCATCCGCATGACGAGTTCACCGGAAGGCGAAAGCAATCCGCGATGGAGCCCCGACAATCGTTATCTGAGCTTCGTGTCGGGACGCTACGAGTCGAAGGGCGGCCAGGTGTGGCTGCTCGATCGTGCCGGCGGTGACGCGGTGCGGCTCACGGATCTCAAGGGCGGCGTGGGCGAGTACGAATGGTCGCCCGACGGCACCCGCTTGGCCGTGGTGTCACACGACCTCGACCCCGAAGAGTC
>CANGXK010000019.1 GCA_947457715.1 Gemmatimonadota bacterium | reverse complement strand
GGATCACGGGAGGACGAACTCCGAACGCGGGAGATAAGTGATACGCAGACGTGGGCGCAGACTGGCCGGCGCTTCGCTGGAGTAGAAGCGCAACTCGGCGGGCTGCGCGCCTTCGAGACCGATCTTGAAGGCGATGGCCCGCGGGACGTTCGTGGGCAAGGTGCGCCACGTCCGGGCGAGTGCCAGCACATTCACCGCCCGCACACCGGCCGATGACGGAACCAGCAGCGTGGAGTCGACGCCGGCGAACGAACCGGCGGCCGCCAGATCGAGAATACGACGCAGGTCGGTCACGAGACTGGTCGTGGTCGGGACCAGCGCGAAGAGACCCACCGACTCCGCCGCATTGCCGAAGCTCGACGCCTGCTGGGTGAGCAGCACCTCAGCGCGCACGATCGTGCTGGAATCGGTAATGCGGGTCGGCACGTTGAAGCGCAGATACGACCGATACGCCGGGAAGCCACCGACGATCAAGGTGTTCGCGCCGGGCGGCGGCGAGGCGAGCTCGCTGATCGTGTACACCGAGTACGCCAGCTCAACGTCGGCCGTCGTGTTGGGCACGATCGTGCTCGGCGAAATCTGCTGCGGCGCGTAGGTGGTATCGGTGCTCGGGTCAAACACGACGGTGGGCGCGCCGGCACCGGCCACGAACGCCACCGCGCGGAGCTGACCGGATCCACCACGCATGCGCACGCCGAGGCGCAGGCGCCCCTTCGCCGCAATCTTGGCGGCCATCACTGTCTTCGAAAACGGAATACGGATCGAGTCACCGATCGCCGAAGGCGTCACCACCAACGAACCGATCTTGCGATCCGCCCGGAAGAGTGACTGCACGACAGCCGCGACCGAATCGGACGCCGTGGTATCGACGTCGTACACTTCGAGCGTGACGGGCGTGTTGCCGCGACGGCCGGTGCTATCGAGCGGGAACCGCAGGTATACCGAGTCGACGGCCGTGATGGAGTCGACCGCGGCCCCCTTGTTCGCACTGAACACCGTCGGCAGCGCGTCGAACCGGAGGATGGCGCTGGTGACGACCGTATCCGGACGGTTGGCGATCAGCAGGTACGGCGAGAGGCCGAGCGCCGGATAGCCGCCGAGCGAACTGTCGAGGACGACCGCGTCGACAATGGTGTCGCGGAAGGACTCCGCCTTCGACGGACACAACGACGGGCAGGCAGCGCCACCGTCGAGCGACTCCGTGCACGCCGCGGCCGAAACGGCCGCGAGCACGAGTCCGCAGAGCAGGAGAGGGCCGCGACGACGCGGCCACGAGATACAGCGAACGCGCTCAGGCATTCTCGAGCGAAGCAGGCGTGAATGGCGCGGGCAACAGTTCCGCCAACGACCAGTTCGCCGTACGCCCGTCGGGCGTCACGGCGACGATTTCGAGCGCTGGGGCGAACTCCACCAGCGCCTGACGACAGATCCCACACGGTGGCGTCGGCTCAGCCGCCGCCGACGTGATCACAATGCGTACAAACCGACGCGCCCCATCGGCGATCGCGGCCCCGAGCGCCACGCGCTCGGCACAGGTCCCGGCCGGATACGACGCGTTCTCCACGTTACAGCCAACGTAGACACGCCCGTCATCCGCCTCCAGTGCGGCTCCCACAGGATAGTGCGAGTACGGACACCACGCATGGGCGCGCGCCGCATCCGCTGCGGTGCGCAGAAGAGTGAGGCTCATGCGTGCAACATACCGGAGAGGAACGACGTGCCCCGCCCGCGCCACGAGAGACCGAACCATTCGGCCACCGTCGCGCCCAGATCCGAGAAGGTGTCTCGCGCTCCCAGACTCCCGCCGCGCACGCGTGCGCCGGCCACCAACAACGGCACACGCTCGCGCGCGTGATCAGTCGAAGGGGTCGTCGGATCGTTGCCATGATCGGCGGTGATGAAGAGCAGGTCGTCCTCCCGAAGTGCGGCCAGCAGGCTGGGGAGCGCGCGATCAAACGCCTCGAGCGCCCCCTGAAAACCACGGACATCGTTTCGATGCCCGAACAACTGATCGAAATCTACCAGATTGGCAAAGCAGAACCCACGCGGCGCCGAATTCAGCCAATCGAGGATCGCCGACACCCCGTCGGCGTTGTCGGTGGTATGCCGCGCGATGATGCCGCGGCCGGCGAACAGATCGTCCACCTTCCCGACCCCGCTCCGGGGAATGCCCGCCTCGGCGAGGGCGTCGAGCAGCGTGACGCCGGGGGGCTGGATGGAGTAGTCACGCCGGTTGGCGGTCCGCATCCAGGCGCCTGACGTTCCCACGAACGGCCGGGCAATCACCCGTGACACGTCATGCGGGGCCACCAGCTGCTCACGGGCGATCTCGCAGGCCCGATAGAGCTCCTCGAGGGGAATCCACGCCTCGTGGGCCGCGACCTGGAAGACGGAATCGGCCGACGTATACACGATCCACGCCCCGGCGGCCCTGGCCCGCTCGGCAAAATCAGCGATCACCGCCGTCCCACTGGCCACACAGTTCGCGAGCACGGGACGACCGGTGGCCCGCTCGAACGCCTCGATGACGCTCGCGGGAAAGCCGTGCGGGTAGGTCGGAAACGGCTTCTCGAGGTGGAGTCCGGCGAGCTCCCAGTGTCCGGTGGTCGAGTCCTTGCCCGACGAACGGGGGATCAGCGTGCCCCAGGCCCCGATGGGATGCGCCACCGGCTCGACCCCCTGAATCGACGCCACGTGCCCCAGCCCGAGACGGGCCAGATTGGGCAGATCGAGACCACCCACCGCCCGCGCCACGTTGCCGATCGTGTCGCTCCCCGCGTCGCCGTAGGCCGCCGTGTCAGGCGCCTCGCCGCATCCCACGCCGTCGAGCACCAGCAACAGCGCGCGGCGATTCGCGGGTTCAGTCATGACGGGCTCGGGGAGAGGGGCCGGGACGGCACGCGCAGGGCGAGTCCGACCAGGAGTTCGTACGGCGACAGGTCGGCCATCTCCGCCACCTGCTCGGTGCTGACCGTGGCCGCGCCATCGCTGCCGATGAGCGTCGCCACATCGCCGACGACGCACGGGACGTCGGTGACGTCAACCATGATCATATCCATGGTGACACGACCCGCGACGGGACAACGTACCCCACCGATCAGCACCTCGCCGCGGTTGGACAGTTGCCGGCGATAGCCATCGGCGTACCCCGCCGAGAGCGTCGCGATGCGAGACGGCCGCGCGGCAGTCCACGTGGCACCGTAGCTCACCGACTCGCCGGGAGCGACATCGCGGATATCGATGACGCGGGCCCGCAGGTGCACGACCTGCCGCAGCCCGAGCAGCCCGCTGAACATGCCGGCGTACACGGCGATGCCGGGACGGGCCAGCGAGCCGGGTGAGTGGTGCGTGCGACTGGCGATCCCGGCGCTGTTGTCGCTGTGCCGGAGTACGGCGGCCGGCAGCGCGTCACCGAGGGCCAGCAGGGCGTCCACGAACCGCGCGTCCTGCTCGTCGCGGGAGTCGATGTCCTCGTCGGCCGAGTGGAAGTGGGTGAAGACGCCCTCGGGGGGATGGTCGCGCAGCACGTCCGCGAGGGCCTCGACCTGATCCCAGCGCACGCCGGCACGGGCCATGCCGGTGTCGATCGCCAGGTGGTACGGCCGCAGTTCTCCGCCCTGCCCCGCCACGGCCCAGGCGCGGATGTCGGGCGCGCGGTGCAAGGCCGGACGAACACCCAGCCCATGCGCGCGCGGCAGCTCCGAGGCGAGCAGCGGCGTGAGGCAGACAATGCGCCCGCGACAGCCGGCCTCGCGCAGTTCGGCGGCCTCGTCGAGGGAGGCGATGCCGAGCCCCCAGGGGGCCTCAGGGGCCGCCGGCGTGCGGTCGAAGGGTACGCCCAGCGCCCGGCTCACCATGACCGCCCCGAGGCCGTAGGCGTTCGCCTTCACCATCACGATCAGCGGCACGCCGGCGCGCATGCGCAGCTGACGCACGTTGTGGCGCACCGCGTCGAGATCGACGTCGAGCCAGGCACGATCGTGGGCGGGATATATTGTCGCGGTCACTCGCACATCCTAAGCAGCCAACGACGTACGGAGAAGCGATGCAACGGACGATGGACGACGCGCTGGCCCTGATGCGGGATCTGCGGGCCCGGTGTGACTGGGACCGGGTGCAGACGCACCGCTCACTCCGACCGTACCTGATCGAGGAGGCGCACGAGGTGGACGACGCCATCGCCCAAGGCGACGACACGACCCTGCGCGACGAGTTGGGCGATCTGTTCCTGCAGGTGCTCTTTCACTCGGTGGTGGCCGAGGAGCGCGGCGCGTTCACGATGCAGGACGTGGCCGGCGCGCTGGTGGCGAAGATGCAGGCGCGTCATCCGCACCTGTACGGCGACGGGATCAAGCGCAGCTGGGAGTCGATGAAGGCGGCCAAGACCAAGCGCTCAACGCTGGAGGAGGGGCTCCCGTCGGGGCTCCCGTCGCTGCATCGCGCGCATCGGCTGCAGGACCGTGCCGCCGGGGTGGGCTTCGACTGGCCCAATGCGCTGGGGCCGTTGGAGAAGGTGCGCGAAGAGATCGAGGAGCTGGCGGCACATGTGAGCGCCGACGGCACGGTGGCGGATCAGGACTTGTTCGAGGCCGAACTCGGCGATCTGCTGTTCGCGGTCGTGAACCTGGCGCGTAAGACCGGCGTGCACGGCGCGTTGGCGCTCGACCGGACGAACGCGAAATTCGTGCGGCGCTACGCGGCGATGGAAGCGCTGGCGACGGCGGATGGGGTGGAGCTGACCGCGCTGTCGTTGGAGGACCAGGACCGGTACTGGGACGCGGTCAAGAGTGCCGAGCGTGTTGGGGTAGACTCACGTGAGTCGTGAGTGGTGAGTGGAAGTTGGGAGTCGTGGGTTCACCCACGACTCCGAACTTTTGCTCACCACCCGAGCCTGACGGGGCCTTACGGTGACAGTCTTCCCATCATGCGCGGGAACGCGATCACTTCGCGGATGTGCTCGATGCCGCAGATCCAGGCGATCGTGCGCTCGAGGCCGAGGCCGAAGCCCGAGTGGGTGAACGTGCCGTACTTGCGGAGGTCGAGATACCAGCCGTACGCCTCGACCGGGAGTCCTTCGTGCGTGAGCCGCGCGAGGATCTTGTCGTAGTCGTCTTCGCGCTGTGAACCGCCGATGATCTCACCGCGGCCTTCGGGCGCCAGCAGGTCGGCGCAGCGCACGGTGCGCGGATCGAGGGGGTTCTCCTTCATGTAGAACGCCTTCGCTTCCTTCGGATAGTTCACGACGAACACCGGGCGCTGGTACTCGTCGACGATCAGCGCTTCGTCGGGCGCGCCAAGGTCATCGCCCCACACGATGTCGCTGCCCTTGCTCTGGGCGAGCTTCACCGCATCGCCGTAGTCGAGACGCACGAACGGCTGCGACACGCAATCGAGCTTGCTCGTGTCGCGCTCGAGCACCTTGAGCTCCTCCTGACGACGCTCCAGCACGCGCTCCACCAAGTAGCGCACGAACGCTTCCTGCAGATCCATGTTGTCGTCCTGATCGTACCACGCCATTTCCGGTTCGATCATCCAGAACTCGGTGAGGTGACGACGCGTCTTCGACTTCTCGGCGCGGAACGTGGGGCCGAACGTGTAGATGCGCCCCATCGCGGCGGCGAGGGCTTCGCCGTACAGCTGGCCGGTCTGCGCGAGATACGCCGTGCCTTCGTCGAAGTAGTCGGTGCTGAACAGGCCGGCCCGCTCGCCGATGGCGGCGGTCAGGATCGGGGTGTCGCAGCGGATGAAATCGCGCGCGTAGAAAAAGTCGTGCACCGCCTGTTCGAGCTCATGCCGCACGCGCATGATCGCGACCTGGCGCTGACTGCGCAGCCAGAAGGTGCGGTTGTCGAGCAGAAAGTCGATGCCGTGTTCCTTCGGCTGGATCGGATAATCGTTCGGGCTGGTGCCGATCACCTCGAGCGTCTGCACGCCCATCTCGAATCCGCCCGGCGCGCGCGCGTCGGCGCGCACTTCACCGGTCAGCGCGACCGACGCTTCCTGCGTCAGCGTGGCAAAGGCATCCCACGAGGCTTCCGGCACCTCAGACTTCACCAGCACCGCCTGCAGAATCCCCGTCCCGTCACGGGCCACGACAAAGGCCACCTTGCCCTTCGAGCGCAGGTGAGTGACCCAGGCGCGAACGGTGACGACGGCGCCGACATGATGCTTCAGGTCGGCGATACGGGTGCTGGATTGATTCATCGGACGGCGAGTTGAAGGAGAGCCGTGAAGCTACACCGATGTCCGCTCGCGCTCCAAGAGTCGGCGCACCGTCGTGCCCGGCTACGGTTCAAGATCTCGCCCCCCGTCGGCCCAGAATGCGGTGCAGGATCACCCTGATCACGACTCGGATGGGCCGTCGCGAGGAGTCACCCCACGCGGAACAGTTCCAGGGCGCGGGCATACCCGACCGTGAGCAGATGCCGCAGCCCCTGATGCGCCGGCGCCGCCAGCTCGGGGTCCGCCTGCAGCAACCGTTCGGCCACGCTACGGGCCGTCTCGTTGAGGGCCTCGTCACGAAGCGGATCGGCAATCCTGAAGGCCGGCAGCCCGTGCTGCTTCGCGCCGAAGAGGTCGCCCATGCCGCGCAGCTGCAGGTCAGCGCGTGCGATCTCGAAACCGTCTTCCGTGCCGGCGAACATCCCGAGGCGTTCGGCCGCCTCGGGGCCGACATCGCCGAGCAGGATACAGTACGACTGCTCGGCCCCACGCCCAACCCGTCCGCGCAACTGATGGAGCTGCGAGAGGCCGAATCGCTCGGGGTGTTCGATGATCATGACGGTGGCGTTGCCAACGTCAATGCCTACTTCGATGACGGTCGTCGCCACCAGCACGTCCACCTCGCCGTCGCGAAAGGCCCGCATAATGGCATCGCGGTCATCGGCGGGGAGGCGGCCGTGCAACAGCGCCACCCGTCGGTTGGCAAACGGTCCATTCACCAGCTCCGCGAACATGACCGTGGCCGCCTTGAGCTCCATCTTCTCGGACGTTTCGATGAGCGGATACACCACGTAAACCTGCCGTCCGGCCTCGAGCTGCGTGTTGGCGAACTCGAACACCCTGGCACGCCCCGCTTCGGGCCGCACCACCGTGGTGATCGGATGACGACCGGGTGGACGCTCGTCGAGCACGCTGACATCCAGATCGCCATACAGCGTGAGGGCGAGGGAGCGCGGAATCGGTGTGGCACTCATGAGCAGCACGTCGGGGGCTCTGCCCTTCTGGCCCAGCGTGGCGCGCTGCTCGACGCCAAACCGGTGCTGTTCGTCGATGATCGCCAGTCGGAGGTTGGCGAACGCCACGTCGCTCTGAATGAGCGCGTGGGTGCCGATGGCGAGCACCGACTCGTCGCCGGTGAGGCGCGCGAGGGCGGCGCGCCGTTCTTTTGCACTCAGCCGACCGGTGAGCAGCACGGGCGTGATGCCAAGGGGGGCGAGCAACGCCCCGATGCTGCGGGCGTGCTGTTCGGCCAACAGCTCGGTCGGCGCCATGAGCGCGACCTGCGCGCCATTCTCCATCGCGAGCAGCGCCGAGAAGACGGCCACGATGGTCTTTCCGGCGCCGACGTCCCCCTGCAGCAGCCGATGCATGCGGCGCGGGCTCTCCATGTCGGCCACGATCTCGCGAATCGCCCGCACCTGCGCGCCGGTGAGCGTGTAGGGCAATGCGGCGCGCAGCTTGGTGGTCAGATCGCGACGATTCACGAACGCCGTGCCGCCGCGCGCTTCGCGCGCGACCTGGTTCGCCTTGCGATGCAGCAGCTGCACACAAAGCAGCTCCTCGAACGCGAGACGCGCCCGCCCGCGGAGCGCTTCCTCCACCGACGAGGGCCGGTGCACCATGCGCAGCGCGTCGGGCAGCGCGGGCACGCCGGCCTGCGCGAGGATCTCGCGCGGCAACGTCTCCTGCACCAACGGCAGTAGCGGCTCGAGATGCTGCTGCACCATCGCGCGCAGCACCCGCACCGAGAGCCCTTCGGTGCTGGGATACACCGCCAGCACGCGCCCTTCCGTGGTGCCCTCTTCCTCGGGGCCGAGATTCACGAACTCGCGCGGCTGCAGTCGGCGGCCGTGGAAGAAACGCACCTGCCCCGTACACAGCAGCCAGTCGCCCTTGTTGATCGTCCGATCGAGGAACGGCTGACCGGGCCATGCCACTTCGATCATACCACTGGCATCCTGCACCACGGCCTGAAACACGCGCAGCCCTTTTCGCGTGGGCAGCACGCCTTTGGCGATGACCTGCCCGAGCACGGTGATGTCCGCGCCGACGACCGCCTGCGCAATGCGCGTGACCGTGCTGGCGTCTTCGTATCGGTGCGGCACGTGACGCAGCAGATCGCCGGCCATCGTGATGCCAAGCCGCGCCAACAATTCGGCGCGCACCGGGCCCACGCCTTTGAGGTACGTGACCGGCGTATCGAGCGTGAGCCGTGGCGCCGGACGCGCAGGCGGACGTCGCTTCCGCTCCTGCGGGTCGCGGTCGCCGCCGAACGCCATCACGTCTCCACCAACTCCCTGGCATAGTCGCCGGCATCGAACGGCTCGAGATCGCCGATCTGCTCTCCAAGACCGACGAACTTGATCGGGACGTTCAACGCCTCATGCACCGCCACCACGATCCCGCCCTTGGCGGTACCATCGAGCTTGGTGACCACGATGCCGGTCACCGGCACCGCCGCCGTGAACGTGCGCGCCTGCGACAGCGCGTTCTGACCGATGGTGCCGTCGAGGACGAGCAGCACTTCATGCGGCGCGTCGGGGAGTCGCTTCGTGATCACACGATGAATCTTGCGCAACTCCGTCATCAGATCGTCACTGGTGTGCAACCGGCCGGCGGTGTCCACGATGACGATGTCAGCACCGCGCGTGATCCCGGCATCGACGGCGTCGTACGCCACTGACGCCGGGTCCGATCCCGGCGCGCCACCCACGAAGTCGACACCGGCCCGCTCCGCCCAGACCCGCAGCTGATCGATGGCGCCGGCGCGAAACGTATCGGCCGCGCCGAGCAACACCTTCTTGCCCTCCTTCCTGAATTGCGCCGACAGCTTGCCGATGAACGTCGTTTTTCCGGCACCGTTCACACCAATCACGAGCACGACGGTCGGGCCGCCGCCGGCCTTGAGGAGCGCGGGATCGGCGTTGCCTTTCCGCAACGCCGCCTCGATGCCCTTGGCCAGCGCGCCGCGAAACTCGGCCTCGGTCTTGACCTCGCCGCGCTTGGCCCGCAACTCCACGTCGGCCACCAGCGCCAGCGATGGACTCACCCCAAAATCGGATTCGATCAACAGCGTTTCCAGCGCTTCGAGCGAGCCCTCGTCAACGCCTTTGAAGAGGACAGACACATCGGTAAGCGCCACATCCTTGAAGCGCTGCCACAACGAGCGCTTGGGCGCTTCATCCTTACGGCGAAACAGGCGAGCCATTCGAGACCGGGCGAAGAGGAACGACGCAACAAACGGATAACGACGCTCAGCGATATCCGCCGGCGCGCCGTCCGATCCATTCGCCACAGAGCAACAGAAGCGCAAGCACGAACGGCCAACCGCTATCGGCCAGACGTGACGCATCAGAGGAGAGACCACCACGCGACAGCGGGCCATCACGCACGGTCGGAATCCTCGGCACCCACTCGGGTGAGGCATTCACGACCAGCACGCTGTTCCCGCCTTCGGCTTGCACATCGTACACACCCGCCACCAACGACGGCGAGGTGGTTTCGAAGCGGCTGCCAGTGAACCGCAGTGTCAATGAATCACTGGCACCGCTGGCCGGCCCACGACGGGAGAGCCGCACGACAACGAGCGAATCGGCGCCCCCGCGGCGCCAGACCACCGGATCTCCAGCCCGCACCAGCGCCGCCACCGGACGGGCGGCGCGCAGGTCTCCGCGTCCCGCTGCCAACCAGTCGAAGATAGCACCCCAGAGGGCACCGAACGCTTCGGCCGAGCGCCCGCCGCGCAACGCCCATCCGGCATATCCCGAGCCCGACACCACGACCGTGCGCCCTTCGTTCTCCAGGCGCGCCGCGATGGCCGGCACCGCCGTCCCCCGCTTTCCCAACTGCGCCGTCAGCACCGGCATCACGCCCAGCGCCGGACCTGCCAGCGTGAGCGGCGGCAAGGAATCGAGCGGCAAACCGGACAGTGCCGCGGACAACGGCGAGGCGGGAACGCCCGAGGCATACCATTCAGGCGGGCGGGCCACTTCACCGGCCCGCGCCACAGCGGTAGGCGGCGCCGGCGTCCAGAGCGCCCGCGCTCCGGTCGCACTGCGCCCGGTTACGCGCGGCCGCCACGTGGTATCCCCATGCACGATGAGCATGCCCGCCGCTCCGGCCTGCGCCTTGACCTCGTCTTCTCCGATCGGCGCCAGCGACCCTTCCACGCGCCACACGCCGGGCGCCAGGCGAAGGAAAGCGCGTGTCGGCACGTTGAGGGCGCCACGCAGCACGACAAGCGCCTCGCGCACATCGAGGTCGGGCGCGGTTGATACGAACACCGCCGACGGACGATCGCCAATTTCGATCGCCATGGCGAGCGTGTCGTTCCGGGGCTCCGCATCGGCCGGCACCAAGAGCACCACACGCACGATCGCCGAACGCGCGCCGCGCGGGAGTGCCAGCGTGGTGGTGACGCGTGTCGATGTCAGCGCGCCGAGCGCCGGCACCGGCAACTGTACGGGCGCGAGGCCATCGAGAAGGATCCGAAGCTGCGCATCCGGCGTTGGCAGCGCGCCGGCGACCACCGTCGCAGCCACGGTGATGGTATCACCGGCGGTCGCACTGGCCGGCACCGCGAGATCGACGATAGCGCCGTCGGTGCGCGGGGCCTTCGCCAGCACGCGCACCATCGAGCCGGCCGGCGCCTCCGCCAGCGATTCGGCATCATCGACTTCGCCGTCGGTGATCAATACCAGCGGCCGCCCGAGGGACGCGGCCCGATCGACCGCCGCACGCACGCGCGACGCCTGATCATCGGGCAGGATCGCGGCGACGGCCGACGGACCGATGTCGCGTAACGAATCCCCGACGATCACGAAGTCATCGGTCCCTGACGCATCGCGTGTGGCCGCACCGATCACTTGTTCGCGCCACGCGTTGACGGCGGAGGTTTCATCGCCGACGGCGCGGCGCGCTGACGCCGAGACGTCGATGGCCACCAGCGGCGCGGCGGGACGCGGCGGCGCCGACGGGGCGCCGACGAGAATGGCCGTGATCAGAGTCACGGCGAGGGCGCGCAGGGCGCCGAGCACGAGGGCACGCGAGCGCGCCGGCGAGTGGGTGGCGGCACCGACGCGCCCGTAGGCGAGCCACGCCGCCGCAACGCCGAGGGTGAGGGCCAGTATCCAGCGAATCACGACGGAAACGTCATCGATCGGCACGACGGGAGAAAGGGCAACGGGCAAAGAAGCCGACGCCTCTTTGCCCGGGAACGCGGCAGTACACCGGTCGGTTCAGTTGCCGGCGACGCGCGCGCTGGCGACACCCGCCGCCGCAGGCGGTGTAACGGTTCCGTCCAAGCGCGCCAAGAGGCGTGCTTTGAGATCATCGAAGGAGGCGCGCTGGCCCGACGCGAGTGGCTCACCGGTGACATTGCGCAGGGCAACGCGCGGATCCCGGTGTTTCCCGCCGACGAGGACTTCGAAGTGCAGATGCGGCGCGGTGGAGAGGCCCGTCGTGCCGACGTAGGCGACGGTTCGCGAGATGGAGACCGCCACACCACGGCGAATGCCGGGGGCAAATCCATTGAGGTGACCGTAGCGGGTCACGAAGCCGTTGCGATGACGAATCTCGAGCACTCGGCCATAACCGCCCTTCCAGCCAGCGAAGATGACGGTCCCGTCGCCGAGCGCGCGCACAGGGGTGCCGCGGGCGGCCGCGTAGTCCATGCCCTGATGCGCGCGGACGGTGCCGAGAATCGGATGGCGCCGCAGTCCGAAGACGCTCGAGATTCTCCGGAACGCGAGCGGGGCACGCAGAAATGCGGCGCGCATCGCCCTGCCGTTACCGTCGAAATATGCCACCTTGGTGCCCTGCGTGAATCGCAGGGTCTCGAAACGGTGACCGTCGACGGTCAAACGCGCCGCGATGACTTTGCCGGGCCGCACCGCGCCGTTGGGGGCACGCTGCCGCTCCAGCAGCACTTTGACGGTGTCGCCCGATCGCAGATCGCGACTCAAGTCGATGCGATACTCGAGGATGTCGGCCAAGGCATAGGCCACTTCGCTTCGCACCTTCGCGGGGAATGCCTCGGCGCCCTGTGCGATGGCGCCGGTCAGGGTGGAGGAGATGACGCCACCGACGACGACGGTGTCCGTCGTCCAGAGGAGCCTCTCTTCCGTCTCCAACCACCCGCCGCGGGGCGTGCGTGTAAGGCGCACCAGCCGGTCGATGGCCAATTGCAGCACGACTTCGGCAGCGCCGGAATCGGGACTGACCCTGGTAGTGATGGTGGTACCGGCGCGAACCTTCCGGGCATCGATGGCCTGCGAGGTCATGAGCACCCGTGTGGCTTCATCCCGCGCGACCCCGGCGCGTTCCAGCACGGCGACCAGCGGCTCCCCCCATTTGACGGTATCGACGCGGGTCCGCCAGAGCGAGGCAACAGAAACACGAGACCCCGCAGCGAGCACAGCCGCTGCGGGGCGTTCGGGGACGAGACGTCCCAACGCAATGGCAGTGGCTCCGATACCGGCACAAAGGGTCGCTATCAGGAGCCGAGCGCGTGCGTTCGTCAATCCATCTGTCTCCGTATGAACGTCGGGATTTCCATATCGTCGAGCTGGGCGCTGGACGACGGAGAAACGGGCGGGACACGAGGCGGCCGCTGTGGCGCCCCTTCCCAGGCAGGACGAGTGGTGGACGTCGCGGGTCTCGGAGTGGGCCGGTCTCGTGGTGGGAACGGCAGCACCGAGGGGGTCGGCTTCGCGGCGGCCCCGACAGGAAAAGATGCAGCCGACGGCTGGACGACGGAAGGGGCGGCTGCGCCGAGCTGCATGTTCCGGACAACGCCGTTGCCGGCGGCCCCTTGCATCTGCCGGTCGAAACCGGTCGCAATGACCGTGACGCGGATTTCATTCATCATGGCGGGCTCGTGGACAGCACCAAAGATGATTTCGGCCCCGTCACCGACGGCATCGTGCACGATGTCGTTGATTTGCGTCACTTCGCCGAGTGTGAGGTCTTCGCCGCCGGTGATGTTGACCAGCACGCCGGTGGCACCGGAGATCGAGACGTTGTCGAGCAACGGCGAGGCGATGGCCTGCTGGGCGGCTTCCATGGCGCGGTTCTCTCCGCGACCGATGCCGGTGCCCATGAGCGCCGAGCCGCCATTCTGCATCACGGTGCGCACGTCGGCGAAGTCGACGTTCACGAGGCCGGTCTCGCTGATGAGCAGCGAGATGCCCTGCGTGGCGTGGAGCAGCACTTCGTCGGCCTTCTTGAGCGCCTCATGGAACGGGATGCCCTTGCCGACGACGGCGAGCAGTCGCTCGTTGGGCACGATGATCATCGTGTCCACGTGCTTGCGCATTTCGGCGATGCCTTCTTCGGCCTGACGCATCCGCTTGCGTCCTTCGAACAGGAACGGCCGCGTGACGATGCCGACCGTCAGGGCGCCGGCTTCGCGTGCGAGTTCACAGATGACGGGCGCGGCGCCGGTACCGGTGCCGCCGCCCATGCCGCAGGTGACGAAGACGAGATCGGCGTTACCGAGCACGCGCTTGGCGTCTTCGCGGTTCTCATCGATGGCCTGCCGCCCGATCTCGGGGCGAGCCCCGGCGCCGAGTCCACGCGTGAGCTTCTTCCCGATCTGAATCTTGACGTCGGCCTTGGAGTTCATGAGCGCCTGCGCATCGGTGTTCACCGAGATAAACTCGACGCCCTCGAGGTGCTCCTCAATCATGCGGTTGACGGCATTGCCGCCACCGCCACCGACACCCACAACCTTCATGCGGGCGTTCTGGGAGACGTTTTCTTCGAACTCGAAGGTCATGCGAGGGAGCTCCATACGGGGCTTTGCGGGCTCAGGGTATGCGCACAGTGACCCGGCAGCGGGCTGGGTCACCACGAGTCCTAGGCAGAGAGTTCCGCCAGGATCGGCGGTCCGCGTGCGGATACTCAGAAATGTGGAAGACCGTCCCGCAGGTGCGAACGCTCCCCTAGAATACACATTCGAGAGTGCAGCGCAACCCGTGAAATCCGTTGACGTTGGCCGGATGCGTCACGATATCCGGCGTCGTGAAATATCCGCGAGTTTATCCACACGCGCCGCACATTTGACGGCTTGTGACATTCGTGAATGGGGCGGCGGAACGTGGGCGCCATGCGGCCGCGGTTTCGACGAACAGATCACGCGGAGACGCAGAGCGCGCAGAGGCCGCAGAGTCAAAAAATGGTCTCTGCGTTCTCTGCGCTCTCTACCCGCTCTGCGCGATCGGTACGACGGTGCCGGACTAGCGGCGACCGGCCGGTGTCGTGGCGGCGGCCGGCTTCGTCTCCACCGCACTGCCGGCGTCGTTCCAATTGATGATGCTGTTGAACACCATGTTGAACTCTCCGTGGTTCTGCCAACGGTAGATCGGATTATTGGCGAACAGGATCACGCGACCGTTCCCCTTCACGGCGCCCGACACGTCGACGGCGAAGGGACGCGACTTGAGCGAATCGGCGCCCGTCATCAACCCCGAAAGTACCGCCTTGTCGCCGCCGACGTAGCGCGCGAGCACGTTGCCCTCGTCGGCGATACCGACCTTGAACGGCGTGCCCCCCACGTACTTAACGGGAATCACGGTCTTGCCGAAGCCGTAGAACACCGGATGCTCCGGACGCGTGATCGTGGCTTCCACCAGGGGACGCTGCGCCGTGAGTCCCGGCACGGTGGTCTTGTCGACCGTCCGCGCCCAACCGAACTCGATCGGCAGGCGCGCGGATTCGCCGATCGAAATCAGCGTACCCCCCGACGCGAGAAACGCGGCGACCGCGGCGACGCCGGGCTGACCGAACCCGCCGGTGAGATCCTTGGTCTCGCCATACATGCCGAGGAACTTGTACTTGTCGTTCTTGAGATACGGCTGCGGACGCGCCGCCGGCGCCTGCATCACGGTCTGCCGGCTCATGTTCTGCTCGGCCATCAGGATCACGTCGTAGTCGCGGCGCAAATTGCCCTGTACCACGCGCTCCTTGTAGATCAAGTCATACGGGATCTTGAACTCGTCGAACGTGAGCCGATACCAGCCCAGATTCTGCGTGCCGCTCCACTGCGAATAGATCGCGACCCGCGGCACGTCGGCCTCATGCATCGCAACCGCCGGTACACTGCCCAGCATCGCGGCGGTGAGCCCGAGCGAATCCACCAGCGTGCGTACGCGCGCGGCATACTTGCCGTCGACGACGAACGAACCCGCCGGAAACGTGGTGTCACCGGCGGCGAAGCTCTTCTCGGCCACCTTCATCGGCACCGTGCGCAGCAGATAGCGCAACGTGACCATGTTGTTCGAGCCCGTATGCGCCACGGCGATGGCGGCAGTGCCGGTGCCGCGCGTGTTGCCCTTCAGCACGATCTTGTCGACCGGCGACACGGCCGCCTTGAGGATACTGCTGTCGGCGATCTCGACGACATCCACATCCATCGCCAGCCCCATCGACCAACCGCTGTCATCATAGGTGTTCAGGCGCGCATCGGGATACTGCTGCCGCTCGAGGAGGTTCTTGGCCAGACGGCCATACGGCTGGTCGCGCTTGATGACATACGAGCCGGCGGGATAGGTGATGGCGCCCACCTTCACCGGCGCGGTGGCCTGCCCCACTTCGATACGCTGCACGCGGAGCAGATTCACGAACTCCGCCACGCGCGTCATATCGCGCTGCAGCGGAATCACGAAGCCGTACGGTGCCTTGACCTTGCCCTCTTCAATGCTGTTGCGCGTCTTGATGTAGAAGTTCTCAAGCACCGTGGCCGGGAACATCGAGGCCAGCTGCAGCGCCGACAGCACGCCGGTTTGCATGTAGTTCGTATTCGAGCGACGCGTAAACGTCGCGATGTCGTTGAAGCCGATCGGATTGCCGCGATACCATTCACGATCCTGCGCACCGCCGCGACCCGTGGGGACGGCACTGACGCGGCCGCCGAATCCACCACCCGCCGGGGCCGCACCGGTCGCCATGCCGCGCCGCGCATTCGCCATCGCGGTGCTGTCGAGATCACGACCCGACTGCGTCTCGTACATCTTCATGAGCCCGTTGTGGTTGTACGCGACCGAACCGAGATAGCCGGGTGACCACCCGTCCATGAACGCGTGCGTGTACACGCCGGGCATACCCCACTTCGTCATCTGCGCCATTTCCCAGTTGCCGAACCACGGCAACTCGGCGAACAGAATCGGATCCAGATTCGGATTCTGCGGCGGGCCACCGGTATACGTGTACAGCAACGGCTGCGCTTCATGCAGATCGTGCATGATCGGCGGGAAGGCCGTGAAATACCACTCGATGATCGCGCGCATCTG
>CANGXK010000018.1 GCA_947457715.1 Gemmatimonadota bacterium | reverse complement strand
TCCACCGCCTTCCCGTCCACCCGGCTCACGTAGTAGCACTTGGCCGCGGCCCGTGTGTGCACCACGCGCTTCACCGCCGTCTCCTCGAAGTAGATGCCCGCGTCGTTGTCACACGCATAGCCCGGCTTCATCTCGCCGGATCCGATCAGCTTCTGGTACAGCGGCCGACGTCCCGGCTCGGCGTCGTAGTGTGGCGAGTGACTGCCCGGAATGAAGCCCAGGCACTGCACCGTGGAGAGCGCCTTGGGACGGGAATCCGTGGTGCCCTCCTCAAACCAGCAGAGCGAGCCCGCGCTCGCGCCGCCCAGCACGATGCCGCGGTCCCACGCCTGCCGCAGGAGCACATCGATCCCCTGCGCCTTCCAGATCGCCTGCTGGTTGAGCGTGTTGCCGCCTGACGCCACGATCCCGTCCATCGACAGCAGGACCTCGTCCCAACCCAACGACTGCGCGGTGCTGGCGATGAACATGTTCTGCACGTGCGGCTCGACATTCAGCGGCGCACACGCCTTGTACCAGTTCAACGCCGACGCATCGCGGTCGGCCGATGCGGTGGGGAGGTACAACAGGCGCGGCCGCGGCTTGCCGGTGAGCTGCGCCATGTAGCGGATAAACGCCGTGCCGAAGCCGCCGCCCGCAATCAGGATCTTCCGCGTGGCGCGTTCGGTGCGCATGGGCGCCGTCGGCATGCCGTCCACGTACGCCGCAATGTCCAGATTCGACTCGGCGGCTCCACTTTCGGATACGCCCATCGAATGCGCCACTGCGCCCGCTGTTCCCAATGCCGAGGTCACGAGAAACTCCCGTCGAATCATGTTGTACTCCTGCGTGAAGGTGAGTCGCGGTGATGTCCGCTACTTCTTGATCAACACGTCCGACATCTTTCGGTCCGGCGAAACGTAGGCGCTGACCACACTCTCATGCCCGTCAGCGCCGATCGCCGCCACGCCGAATACGTAGTCGTCGATGGACACGTTCGGGATGAGCAACTGCGTCACGTTCCCCACGACCTGCGACTTCTGCCAGTCGTTGGTCCAGGCATCGCGCCAGTACACGCGATACGCCACCGCCCCCGGCGATGGCTGCCACTGCAGGCTCGCGTCGTAGCCCGACGCTCCGCGGCCGAGCGTGGCCGTGCCGCCGCCCGTGGTCACGCGAGGCGCCGGCGGTGCGAACGACACCGAGGCCGCCGCCGCCGCGTTCACCCGGGCATTCTGCGCCAGATAGCGGAAGTCCATCCCTTCCAGCTTGTCGTCGGGCGAATGCTGCCGGGCGTAGTTCTCGTTCGCTTCGCGGAACACGATCGCGGGAAAGTCATTGGCCGTGAACGACGAGTGGTCGCTGCCACGGCCGAAGCGGTCTTCACGCGCCATCAGGCGGATCGTATGCGACGGCACATACGTACCGGCCACCCGCTGGACGTAGCGCGCCAGCGAACGGTTCGGCGAATCCTCCGGACCGAGGGCGTAAATCTTGACGCTCTCGCCGTCCACGATACCGTTGCCACCGAGGCTGCTGCCGACGATGTCGTTGTTGAAGTTCGCTTCCACGATACCCTTCGCGGTCCGCAATGCCGTGGCGTGCGCCATCGAACCGATCAGCCCCTGCTCCTCACCGGCCCACGTCACGAACACCAGCGTGGCGTCGAACTCGAGGCCGCTCGTCGCGAACACGCGCGCCAGTTCCATGGTCAGCGCCGTGCCGCTGCCATCGTCATTGGCGCCCGGCGCATCGGCATTGTGGTCGATGGTGGGACGCACCAACGGCTGACTGGGTGCACCGCCACCACCGCCGCCTGCCCCCGTCGCCGTCGCGTCGGCACCAGCCGGACGGCGCGAGTTCACCGTGTCGTAGTGACCGGTGATGTACACACGCCGAGGGCTCTTGCCGGGCAGCATGGCCACCACGTTAACCAACTCCACGTCGCGCGTAATCCGACCCTGCTGAGCCAGCATGTGCCGGTCGAACGACACCTGCAAGCGCGGACTCATGCGCGTGAACTCGCCGTGGATCCACCGGCGCGCGGCGCCGATGCCCCGCGTCGTGGAGACGGTATCCGACAGCGTCGAGCGCGTGCCGAAGCCCGCCAGCGCGGTGACCGTGGCCTGCAGCCGCTGCTGCGACACCGCGGCTACCAGCTTCTCGATACGCGGGTCGGCGTCGGGGCGGACGGTGCCCTGCGCCCCCAGCACGGTCGGGCAAGGGAGGGTCGCCGTCGTGGCGACGGACAGCAGAACGGGTAGCAGAAACCGGCGGGTAAGGCGCATAGGATCCGGAGCGACGGGAGGGAGACGGGGAACGCGGGTGCGTGTCGACAACGCAGGTTTGGTACAGTATGCTGTCGGCACGCCGTCCTCGCACGTCCTCGCCACCCTTGGCCCTCTCCGCCATGCCTCGCTGCGCTCCGTTGGTGGCCGTCGTTCACGCCGCGCGGCACGCGCTAGGGCGGTCCCCGCTGGCTATGGCCCTCCTGCTTGGGGTCACGGGGGTGGACCCGCTGCGGGCCCAATCGGCGGCAGCTGCGGCGCAGCCGGCCGCGCCGGTGGTGGAATCGTTCGCCGCCCGCGCCTGCGTCGATGCCGCGGGGGCGGGGGCCACGGGGGCGGGGGCCACGGGGGTGGCCGGATCGATGCTGATCGCTGACGCCCACACCGGTGCCATGGCGGCCGGCCACGCGGAGCGGGTGGACCGCCCGCTCAGTCCGGCTTCGACCTTCAAGATCATCAGCGCCCTCGTCGCGCTCGAAACCGGCGTGATCGCCGATGCGCAGTCGGTGATTCCGTGGGACAGCGTCACCCGCGACCGCCCGGAGATCAACCGCGATTTGGACCTCCAGACGGCGTTCCGCCTGTCCGCGGTCCCGCACTTCCAGTCGCTGGTACGGCGCATCGGCCCGGCACGAATGCAGCACGCGCTGGATACCATCGGGTACGGCAATCGGGATATCGGTGGCGGAATCGACCAGTTCTGGCTCACGGGCGCGCTGCGCATCTCACCCCGCGGGCAGGTGGACGTGCTGACTCGGCTGCTGCACGACGCCCTCCCGGTCTCGCGCCGCAGCATGGCGATCGTGCGGGCGATGATGGTGACCGAGGCGACCGCGTCCTACACCATCCGGGCGAAGACGGGACTCACCACCCCGCCGGGATCGGAGACAGTGGGATGGTGGGTGGGGTGGGTGGAACACGGCGCCGCAGTGCACGTGTTCGCGACCGCCCTCGAAGCAACCGCCCCGCCGGTGGGTTTCACGGCGCAGCGACTCGCCGTCACGCGCTGCGCGCTGCAGGCGCTGGCCATTCTGCCCATCGGGTCACTGTAGCAGCGCACGGCCGGGACCTCCTTTCACGTCGGCGGGAACGCTGGCCGCGTTTGGACCGTATCTTCCCCACATGATTGCTCTCACGCAGATCGCCGACGTCACCGCGCAGTTGTCGTCCAACCCCGCCGCCGCCCTCCCGTTGCTGTTCGGGGCCGGCGTGCTGACCTCGCTGACGCCCTGCGTGTACCCGATGATTCCGATCACCGCGGCCATCGTCGGAGGTCAGTCATCATCGGAACAGTCCGGCGCCACCATCGCGTCAAAATGGCGCCCGCTGGGACTTTCGCTCGCCTATGTGTTCGGGCTGGCCTCAGTGTACGCCGGCCTCGGGCTCCTCGCCGGCCTCACCGGCACCATGTTCGGCACGGTCTCGGCCAACCCCTGGGCCTACTTCGCCATGGCGAATCTGCTCATGCTGGCCGCGCTGTCGATGTTCGACGTCATCCCCGTCCGCGTGCCCGCCGCCATCATGCAGCGCGCCGCCAACGCCGGAACCGGCGGACGCGTCGCGGGGGCGTTCATCATGGGCGCCGCCTCCGGCCTCGTGGCCGCCCCCTGCTCCGCCCCAGTCATGGCCGCCGTCCTCACCTGGGTCTCGACCACCGGCTCCGCCCTGCTCGGCTTTCTCTACCTGTTCACCTTCTCGCTGGGCATGTGCACGCTGCTGGTCGTCGTCGGCCTCTCAGCGGGCTCACTCTCGCGATTACCACGCGCTGGTGCGTGGATGCTGACGGTAAAAAAGGGCTTCGCCTTCGTGATGCTCGGTATGGCGGAGTACTATCTGGTGAAGATGGGGCAGGTCTTTTTCTAACGGCAAACGGTGAGTTCCGGCTTCTGGGAAACAGTGACGCGTCCTGAGTCACGCCAACTCAGAACCCCCAACTTTTACTCACAACTCGAAACTCACATGTTCCGCGCCCTCCGCACCGCCCTCGCCGCCCTCGCCTTCTCCGCCGCCCCCGCCCTCGCCCAGGACCTCGGCATCGCCGTCGGCGAAACCGCCCCTGGCGGCCCCCTCGAGACCCTCGACGGCAAGTCCGTCGACCTCGGCGCCTACCTCGGCAAGACGCCCGTGGTCCTCGAGTTCTGGGCCACCTGGTGCGGCAACTGCAAGCAGCTCGAGCCCGCCATGCGCGCCGCCATGGCCAAGCATGGCGCGCAGGTGAAGTTCGTGACCGTTGCGGTCTCGGTGAACCAGTCCATCGAACGCGTGAAAGGTTGGCAAAAGGCCAACAAGCTCGGCGGCGAATTGCTGTACGACCGCAAGGGCACCGTCAGCGGCGCCTACGACGTGCCGGCCACCAGTTATGTGGTGGTCGTCGACAAGGGCGGCAAGATCGTCTATACCGGCGTTGGCGGTACGCAGAATCTCGACGCCGCGATCAGGAAGGCCATGTAATGCGCCGATTCGCTGCGCTGTTCGTGGTCGCGCC
The DNA here is from genome assembly GCA_947457715.1 of Gemmatimonadota bacterium. The sequence continues at coordinate 11,863 of CANGXK010000018.1, read as the reverse complement.
GGCGCTGCTGGCCGCCTGCGCCACGTCGTCGACTGATCAGGTCACGCCCGGCACCGCCATCCCGACGCTCGCCAGCTACTTCGACACCACGGGACGCACCGATGTCTATTCGGGAGGCGTGCGGATGATTCCGATCACGACGCCCAAGGGCACGTTCAACGTCTGGACAAAGCGCGTCGGCAACAACCCCACGGTCAAGCTGCTGCTGCTGCACGGCGGCCCCGGCATGACGCACGAGTATTTCGAGTCGGCCGACGCATACCTCCCCGCCGGTGGCGTCGAGTACTACTACTACGACCAACTCGGCTCCTTCAACAGCGACCAGCCGAAAGACTCGTCGCTCTGGAACACCGAGCGCTTCGTCGAGGAAGTGGAGCAGGTGCGGGTGGCCCTCGGCCTCGACAGCACGAACTTCTATCTGCTGGGCCATTCGTGGGGTGGCATTCTCGCCACCGAGTACGCGCTCAAGTACGGCCGGAATCTGAAAGGCCTCATCATCTCGAACATGATGGCCAGCATTCCGGCGTACAACGCCTACGCCGACAGCGTGCTCATGCCCACGATGAACCCGCAGGTGCTGGCCGAAGTGAAGGCCATCGAAGCGAAGAAGGATTATGCGAATCCGCGCTACATGGAGCTGCTGATTCCCAACCACTACGAGCTGCACATCCTGCGCAAGCCGGCGGCGCAGTGGCCCGAACCGGCCAATCGCTCCTTCAAGCACGTGAACCCTGACATCTACGTTCCCATGCAGGGGCCGAGCGAATTGGGCGCGAGCGGCAAGCTGGCGAACTGGGACCGCACCGCCGATCTCAAGTCGATCACTGTGCCCACGCTCGTGATCGGGGGGACCTACGACACCATGGACCCGAAGCACATGGAGTGGATGTCGACGCAGTTCCCCCGCGGTCGCTACCTGCTCTGCCCCAACTCCGGGCATATGGCGATGTACGACGACGGCCCGACCTATTACGGTGGGCTGCTCAAGTTCCTGCGCGACGTCGACGCGGGCGCTCTCACGAAGTAGGCGCGCCCGATGCCGTGGTTGAAACCCTCCGGTGCCTCGCCACCACCTCGGTGATCGCGGCGCCGAGATCCTCCACCAGATAATCGATCTGCGCGGCATGCGTGCGGAAGCTCAGGATGCACACCCGCCCCACATAGCGTCCACCGGCCACCGCGCCGCTGATCATCACGCGCCCGCGCGCCGAGGTCGCGGCCATCAGCTCACGGGTCGCCGCATCTTCCTGCGGCACCGTGGCACCCGGCCAGGTGAGATGGAACGGGAACAGCGACAGCTCGGGCGGTGCGTCCATCACCACGTGCGGCAACTGCGCCACCCGTGCTGCCGCGTCGAGCGCCAGGGCGCGCTTCTCGTCGATCGCCGCCCGGAAGGCATCGGCGCCGTACAGCTTGATCGTGAGCCACATGCGGAGCCCCGGGAACCCCCGCGAGAGGTCCGGTCCGTGCTGACTCGGATCGTAGAACTCCGACGCGCTCGGCATGTCGGGCAGATAGTCCGCCGTCGCGCCATGCGCCGCCCGCAGCGCCGCGCCGTCGCGCACCAGCAGCGCACCGGTGCCATACGGCATGAACATCCCCTTGTGCGGATCGAGCGTGAGCGAGTCGGCCCGTTCGAGACCACGCAGCACGTCGCGCGTGTCCTCGCACAGCTGAAAGAACGCACCGTAGGCGCCGTCCACGTGGTGCCACAGCCGTTCGGCGGCGCACAGGTCGGCGATGGCATCGAGCGGATCGACGGCCCCGGTGTTCGTCGTGCCGGCGTTGGAGACGACCATGAACGGCAGCAGCCCATCGCGACGATCCTGCGCGATCGCCTCGCGCAACGCCTCGACCGGCAGGTGGTACTGCGCATCGCACGGAATGGAGCGCACGCGATCGGGCATGATGCCGGCCAGCTTCGCCGATTTCAGCACGCAATGGTGCGCCTGATCGGACGTGTACAACACCCCGCGGCGGATGTCGACGCCAAGATGCTGCTCACGCGCGCAGAGCACCGCATTGAACGTCGCCATGGAACCGCCGGTCGTGAACACCCCACGCGTCCCCTCGGGGAAGCCCATCCACTCGCGCAGCCACTCCAGCGCATTCGCTTCCAGTTGCACCAGCGCCGGTGCCGCCTGCCAGATGCCCGTGTAGCGATTGGTGGTGTCGGCGATGAAATCCGCCAGCGCCGCCGGAAACAGTCCGCCGCCCGGGATATAGGCGAGATATCCCGGCGACGGCGTATTGAACGACTGCGGGATGTACGTGGTGAACAGGTCGTCGAGCAGCGTGGCCAGCGGCGTGCCGGTCGCCGGCGACGACTCGCGCATCCGCGCGCAGAGTGCCTCCGGCTCATGCACCCCGTACAGCGGCTGGTTCGGCAGCGTCGTGATGTGCTCCACGCAGCGCGCGACGACCAGCTCGGCCATCGCGCGCATGTCGGGCGCACTGAATTCGAGATCGATGATATCCGCTCCCTGCGGAAACTGTGAGCCGTCCGGTCGCAACCAACGCAAGGCCGATCCGCGCGCAGTGTTCCGCCTCGGTGCGCGGATCACCGGTGGGCTGAGCGGCCTGTTACCTCGCGACTGACCTACAACAACGAGACGTAGTGTGGCTCGAACATCGCGGCGGTCACGGCCGCCGCGATATCGGCCGGCCGTTCCACGCGCGCCAGCCCGCGATCGAACGCCATCGTGGCGACTTCGATCGCGATGGCGCGTGACACTTCGCGAATGCGCGACAGGCTGGGGTAAATGCGCCCCATGGCCAGATCGTCTTCCGTGACCAGCGATGCCAGCGTGCGCGCGGCAGCCGCGAACATCGCTTCCGTCACGCGTGACGACGCGCTGACGATGACGCCCAGTCCGACGCCCGGGAAGATGTAGGCGTTGTTGCCCTGTCCCGGCACGAGGGTCTTGCCGTTGTACGTGACCGGCGCAAACGGGCTGCCGCTGGCAAAAATGGCGCGGCCATTGGTGCCCGAATACGCCTGGAGCGCGGTGCACTCGGCCTTCGACGTGGGATTGGACAACGCCAGTACGATCGGCCGCGCATGCTCCTTCGCCATTGCCGCCAGCACGTCCTTCGTGAAGGTGTCCGGAGTACCGGAGACGCCGATGATCGCATGCGGCTTGAGCGCCTCGACCGCTTCCTGCAGGGTGCGCAACGGTGCATGATCGTGCGCGAAGGGCTTCTTGTGCTCCGCGAGATCGGTTCGTGATTGCACCACCAGGCCCTTCGAGTCCACGAACCAGCAGTGCCGGCGGGCGTCGGCCAGCGACAGGCCCTCCGAGCAGAGCGCCTCGACGACGAGATCGCCGATACCGATACCCGCCTCGCCCGCGCCGAGAAACAGCAGACGCATGTCACGCAACGGCGTCCCGCTGATGCGCGCGGCCGAGTACAGCCCGGCCAGCGCCACGGAGGCTGTGCCCTGGATGTCGTCGTTGAAGGTGCAGATCCGGTCGCGCCAGCGTTCGAGCAGCGTGAAAGCGTTGTGATTGCCGAAATCCTCGAACTGCAGGCAGGCCCGTGGAAAGCGCGTCTGGACCGCTTCGACGAATTCGTCCAGCAGCGCATCGTACTCGGCACCGCGCAAGCGCGGCTGACGCAACCCGACGTACGAATGACTTTCGCGGAGCGCGGTGTTGTTCGTCCCGACGTCGATCGTGATGGGCAGGCACTGATTCGGCGACACCCCTGCGCACGCGGTGTACAGGGTGAGCTTCCCGATCGGAATGCCCATGCCGTTCGCCCCGAGATCGCCCAGACCGAGAATGCGCTCGCCGTCGGTCACGACGATCATGCGGACGTCGTCCTGTGGCCAGTTGGCGAGCACGTCCGCCACATGGCCCCTGTCGTCGGCCGTGATGTACATGCCGCGACTGCGACGGAAAATGCGGCCGAACTCCTCGCAGGCTTGCCCGACCGTCGGCGTATACAACACCGGCATCAGCTCTTCCAGGTGATCCATCACCAGCCGATAGAACAGCGTGACGTTGCGATCGTGCAGCGCGACCAGATAGGCGTACTGCTCGAGGGGCGACGGCTTCGAGCGCACGCCCGGAAGGATGCGCTCAAGCTGCTCGTCCTGCGACATGACGCGAGGTGGCAGCAGCCCGCGCAGGCCGAAGGCATCACGTTCGGCGTCGGTGAACGCCGTCCCCTTGTTCAGAACGGGGTCGTGCAAAAGGTCGGAACCACGTTTGGGCTGGAACGGGGACGTCACGGCTTCTCCAGAGAGCGGATCTGTGCGCTGCACTTGATTTCCACACGCGCGGCGGGACGCGGCAGGGCGGTCACGGCGACCGTTGCGCGCGCCGGGGGATCGACGCGGAAGTACTCGGTATATACACCGTTCATGGCGGCGTAATCACGCATGTCGGTGAGGAACACGGTGCACTCGCCGACGTCGGCCATCGTAGCGCCCGCGGATTGCAGCGCCGTGCGGATGTTGTCGAGCGTCTGACGCGTCTGGATTTCGACGCCACCCTCAATGATGTCCTGCGTGCCCGGCTTGATACCGGTCATACCCGACACGAACACCTGATTCCCGGCGCGGATGGCGACCGAGTAGGCCGGTACCAGCGGCGCGATGCCCGGTGGATTGATCGGGCGCCGGGCGAGCGCGGAGGGGGTACAGCCAGTCAGCAGCAGACCGACCGCCGCCGCGGCACCACGCGTTAGCAGGGGGTTACGCATGTCCGTATTCTCATGGAGCGAGGGATGAGTCTGGTTCGCATCGAAACACAAATGCGCCCCCGAGCGGCAAAACGCTAGGGCTGGCGCAGGATCAGCGCAGGATCAGCGCAGGATCAGCGCGGCCTCCGCCGAGAGTCCGTCCACCAGCTTGGCGAGGTGCGTCTCGTCGGTGCGCGCGTTCATCACCGTGATGCGCAGCACCCGGCGTCCGTTGAGCGTGGTCGCCGTGATCCAGCCGTGGCCCGAGCGGTTGTACTGCGCGCGCAGCGCATTGGTCAACGTGTCGAGATCGGCCGCCGCCACGCCCGGCGGCGTCCAGGCGAAGCAGAGGATGTTCGACATCGGCTCGTGCAGCGGCGTGAAGTCGCTGCGGGCACTGAGCAGGCCGTGCAGCGTCTGCGCCATCCGGCAGAGCCGGTCGTACAGTCGCGCCAGATTGTCGGTGCCGTACCGTTCGATCGCCACCCACAACTTGAGCACGTCCGCGCGACGGGAACACTGGAACGACCGCGGCCCCATGTCCCAGATCTGCGCGTCAGAGCCGGAGCTGAAGAGATACGGCGCCTCCTGCGTGAAGGCGCGCGTGAGATCGTCCTGATCGCGCACCAGCACCAACCCCGCCGACAGCGGCAGCAGCAACGTCTTGTGCGGGTCCCACGCCAGCGACCGCGCCCGCACCAGCCCCTTCACGCGATGCCGATGCGTCGGCGACAGCATCGCCGCTCCGCCGTGCGCGGCATCGACATGCAGCCACAGCGGTCCGTGATCGTCCGCGAACGCATCGCACAGATCGGCCACCGCCTCCAGATCGTCGAAGCTGCCGGTCGCCGTACACCCGGCGGTCGCCACCACCGCCATCACGCGCGTGCCGCTGGCCCGCAACGCCGCCAGCCGCTCGCGCAGGGCATCGGTATCCATGCGCAGCGCGCGCGACGGAATCACGATCACGCGCGACAGCCCGAGTCCCATTTCGCCGGCAGCACGCGACACGGCGTAGTGCGCATGCTCGCCGCACACCACCACCGGTGCGTTGGCTCCGAGGCCGTTCGTCCACACATCGGGCACCGCGCGACTGCGCGCCGCCAACAGCGCGGCGAACGTCGCTTCGGTGCCACCCGACGTCATCGTGCCCCCGGCCCGCTCATCCCACCCCACCAGGTCGGTCATCCACGCGATCACCTGATGCTCCAGCGGCGTGAACGACGGCGACATCTCGCGCACCGCCTGCGACTGATTGAGTGCGCTGATCAGCGCATCGGTCCACACCGCCGCCGGCAGCGGGGCCGATACCTGATGCCCGATGTACATCGGATGCGCCAGGCGGTTCACGTCCTCCAGCAACAGTGACGACAGGCGACGCGCCACCTCCGGCAGCGGGCGCGCACCGCGCGGCATCGGGCCGGCGAGGCGATCGGCAATCACCTGCGCACTGTGCCACGTCGAGACTGGCCCCTCTCCCCGACGCGTGTCGGCAAAGTAGCCGGCCGCCAGCTCGAGGATCGGCCGCGCCGCGTCGAGCGTCATGTCTTCTTCGAGCATGGCCAGCAGCTCGGCGTCCTGGTCCGTGCGCGTGTCCATTAAAGTCGGGGAAACCGTTCGGTGCGCTGCGTGCGCGCTTCCCAACGCCAGTACTGCGCCCCGGTGCATTTCGTGCCGCCGATCCAACGATCGATCCCGTTGGCCGTCACGTGGTCGGCGCGGGCCCGCACCACATCCTGCCCGAATGGAGTGAGCTGTACCGCCCGCTCCCAGAACGCACGGCCATCGGTGGTGCGCAGTGGCGCGATCACCCGGGACCCGTTGGTATGCACCACGATCGGATGCGCGCAGTCACTGAGACGCTCGGCGTACCAGGCGAAGCTCCAGTCACCGAGCCACACCCAGGACTCCGTCGCCTGATGCGCCGCGAATAGTCTGCCCAGCGTGACGACGCCGGGCGACAGCGCTTCACACAGCTGCCGCTCGCTACGCGACAGACCGGCGTCGGTGTCCGGATACTCCTCGAGCTGGCGGCGCAGCGCCGCCACCAGATGCGGCAGCCGTACGTGATCATCGGCCGCGTACGTGCGCGCGCCGACTTCGCGATCGAGCCGGTTCGTGACGTCCATCAGAGCGTCGGGCGTGCTCGCGGTGAACGCCCCCCATGCGACCGTGCCATGGGCCAGATCACCGTCCTGCACGTCGCGGCGCGCGTGATACAACGGCGCGAACTTCTCCGGCCGCATCGGACCGAGATAGCAGTCGGCCGGCGCGATCGTTATGCGCGGGCGCTGGCCGGAGGGCCGGCGCGCAAGCCGGGCCAAGATCTGAATCAGCTGCAGCTGATCATACAGATCGGGCTCGAACCACAGTACCACCTCGTCGCCCGCCCCCACGTCTTCCAGTCTGGCATCGCGCTGTTCGAAATCAGCGACCGCTGCCGACAGCGCCGACCACCCCCGACTCGCCAGGAACTCAGCGCGGACGCGATGGAATGCGCCAAGATCGGCATCCGGGGGCACCGGGCCATCGTGCAGCAGATCGCGCCAGGTGAGGATGTCGCCCGGGAGACCGGAGCGCGCGAGCGCACCGGCCGCTGCGTCGCCGTTGGTGAGGTGCAGGGTGAGCATGGCTCAAGTATGTTGTCCGTAGCCGTGCAGATGCGCCAGTCGCCACGCGTGTTTGCCTACGCGGCCGCCCTTCGTGTTCTTCCCTCCGCTGCCACGATGCCTGAGCCCCGCGCTGTCGCTCCTCATCTCGCGCCCCCCGTGCTCGTCGAGTCGTCGGCGATCGCGGATGCCACGGAGGCGTTCGAACTCGAGCCCCTGCCCGAGACGCGAACGGCACTCTGGGCCGTCGTGTTCGCGGGCGGCATCGGCACCCGCTTCTGGCCGCTCAGCACACCCAAGCGCCCCAAGCAGCTGTTGGCACTGGTCAACGAGCGTCCGCTCATCGCCGACACCATTGCGCGCCTGTCACCGCTGGTGCCGGCCGAACGGGTGCTGGTCGTCACCAGCGCCGACATCGCCGACGCGCTGCATGAGGCGATCCCCGAGGTGCCGCGCGCCAACATGCTCATCGAGCCACGGCCGCTCGGGACGGCGGCAGCCTTGGCGTGGGGCGCGCAGGAGGTGGCCAGGCGCGCCGGCCCCGACACGGTGTTCTGTGCGCTCCACGCCGACCTGTCGGTCGGGTTTCCCGGCGTGTTTCGCGACGCGCTCCGCCGCGCTGCCGCGATTGCATCGTCAGAACCAGTGCTCGTCGCCCTCGGCGCCACGCCCACGCGCTGCGAAACGGGCTTCGGCTACCTGCAGCCCGGTGCCCCGTTCGACCCGTTCGTGTCGCGCGCCGAAGGCGGTGCCTGCCGCGTCGAGCACTTCGTGGAGAAGCCCACCGCGGCGCTGGCCGACACGCTCATCGACACCGGCGCGCTCTGGAACACCGGTATTTTCGTGTGGCGCGCGCGCGTCGTGCTCGAGGAGCTCGAAGCCAACACCGGCGAGGTGCAGCACGGCTTGCCGCACCTCGCCGCCGGTGACATGGAGCGCTTCGCCGAACTCGTCACGTCGGTGTCGATCGACCGCGGCCTGCTCGAACGCAGTCGCCACGTCGTTGTCGTGCCCACCGAGTGCGCCTGGGACGACGTGGGCACCTGGGCGTCACTGCGACGCGTACGCGATCTCGACGACACCGGCAACGGCGTCATGGGCCACGTGCACTGCGTCGATGCCTCAGGCAACGTGATTCACGCCGACGGCTGCTGCGTCGTTGCCTACGGGATTTCCGGCATGCTGGTCGTCTCGCTCGACGGCCTCACGTTCGTCACCACCCTCGAGCGCGCCACCGAACTGGGACCGCTGCTCAACTCGCTGCCCGGCAGCCTGCGCTACAACCCCGGACGCAACCACACGAGCTGAAGCGCGCCCGCACCACGGACGTCAGCGCCCCTCGAACGTCGGGGCGCGCTTTTCCTTGAAGGCCGCCATTGCTTCGCGCACATCCTCACTCGCGAAGCAGGTCTTGATGTGCGTGAACTCTTCACGCAGCTGGGCATCGAGCGTCGCGTCGGCGCTCGACAGCAACAGCCGCTTCGACAGCGCCAGCGCCAGCGGCGGTCCGGCCGCCAGTTGCGCCGCGTAGCGCTGCACACCATCAGTGAACGCATCGTCCGCCAGCACCGAGGTGGCGAGTCCGATGCGTTCCGCTTCGTCCGCGCGCACATCGCGCCCCGTCAAAATGATGTCGGTGGCTCGTGCGTGGCCGATCAACCGTGGCAGAAACCACGTCACCCCCGCATCGGGCGACAGCCCGCGACGGACATAACCGGCCGTGACCGTGGCACTCGCGCTCACGAGGCGCAGATCGCACGCCAGCGCGAGCCCGAAGCCGGCGCCGGCCGCCGCGCCGTTCACCGCCGCGATAACCGGCTTGTCGCACGACGTGATCGACTGCACCCAGCGTCCGACCCAGTAGTACGGATCCAGCCGCACCGCGCGCTCGGCGACGTCGCGTTGCCCGCGCTCGCCAAGATCGAGGCCGGCGCAGAAGCCGCGCCCCGCACCCGTGAGCACGACCACGCGCACCGCATCCTCGCGCGCCGCCTGCGCCATGGCCATCGGCAGTTCCTCGGCCAGCCGGGGATTGACCGCGTTGAGCCGCTCGGGACGGTTCAGCGTGATCGTGCGCACGCCGGCGGCGGTGGTGTCGATCAGCAGATGCTCGAAGGAATCATCGATGAGGGCAGTCATGTCCGAAGTGTACCGCCGGAGCCCACCGCGCGGGCGGGACTTGTGTCGATTCACGTACCAGCCTTCGCACACCCACTACCACCGATACGGGTGCGCTCGCTAGATCACATGGTGCGCCTGTACGAACCGGTCGTCAGGCGCACGGACCCGCTGGCCACTCTTGCCCCCACCATGCCTCCCTCCCGCGCCGCTGCTTCCTCGATGATGCTCGACGACCCGACCGCCTCGCAGCAAGGGCCGATGTACTGCTGCGACGCACTCGCGCGGACGGCGTCGGAAACGTGTCGGCAGCATGAACGGCTGGCCCGCCTGAACACGCTGTCCGTCGCGAAGTCCGAGTTGGGAGCGGCCCACGCCATGGTGGACAACATCGACCTGGCGCTGGCCGAGTGCGTGCGCGACTTCGAGACGACCTGCTCGAGGGTCACCATTAGCGAGGACGCCGACATCCGGCAGGCCGCCAACGCGATGTGGCTGGCCGCACGTGAGTACCTGCGCCGCCACAGCATCGCCGAGAAGGCCTCGCGGCAGCTCACCCAACATGATGCCGAGAAGCTCGGCGACCTGCAGCTCGAGTACGAACTCGAAGCGTCGGCGCTACTGGGCCTCAAGCACGCGATGTCAACGTACCAGAAGCTGCGGCCGGACACGCGCTGCCCATAAGCTCGCCGGTCAGCGCGATATCGAACAACAGCTTCGACGGCTGCGGGTCACGTGTGAGGTAGACCTGCAGGCGTTCGATGATCGCCGGCGCGTTCACGCGCAGGGACAGCAACTCCCGTTCGCGCGCCGAGGTGAGCGTGGGATAGAAGCTCAGCGTGCAGTGCGGTGTGAAACGGAACCGTGCCTGCTTGAAGGGCAGTCCACTCCGGGCGATGCGCTCGTGGAGCGCGCGCAGCGGCCCGTTATGGTCGAGCGGCAGCGACACGATATCCGTTTGCATGAACCGATGCGGCAGCCCGAGCGCCAGTTCCATCGGCGCGGTCGACGCGGCGATGGGCTCGAGCGCGGCACGAATACGCGCCACCGGCGTGTCGGTGGGCATGGAGCCCACACCTGAAGAGCCGACCAGCGTCACGTGTGGGGGCGTGAGCCGGGCCAGCTTCGGGTCAAAACGCTGCTGAATTTCTCGCACCATGGCTCCCGCTTCGCCAGGAAGCTCAGCCAGTACGAAAATGCCAAAGGACGCCGCCATCCCGGAAATCTAGTCGGTGTACGCGCCGCCCTCACGGTGGCGCGAGCCATGCGATATGTTCGCTCTATGGGAGCCGCCATGAAGGTCATCAGAGAATACGTCAACGAGATGGAAGCGCTCGTTGCGCGGAGCGTATTGGAGGCGCACCACATTCCCGCCGTGGTCTTGCGCGACAACGCCGGCGGGATGCTGCCGGCGATGCAGCTGGTATATCCCGTCCGCCTCGCCGTGCGGGTGGGCGACGCCACGCACGCGCTGCACCTGCTCGACGCGCCCTTCGAGGGTGACGCGTACATCGACGACCTGCTCGACCCCGACGATGCGGCCGGGCACCCGTGAGTCGCCACTCGTGAGCCGCCGCTTCGCGGGGCAGGTCGTACTGCTGACCGGTGCGTCGAGCGGCATCGGGGCCGAGCTGGCGCGACAGTTCGCCGCCGAGGGGGCGCGACTGGCCCTCGCCGCCCGCGATGCGCAGCGACTGGAGGTCGTGGCGGCCGAGTGCCGGGCGCTGGGTGGCGACGCGCTGGTTGTTCCCGGTGACGTGGGTGTCGAGGCGTCCTGCGCGTCGATGGTCGAGCGCACCGTAGCCACGTACGGGCGGCTCGACATCCTCGTGAACAACGCCGGCCTTGGCTCGAGCGGACCGTTCGACCAGATCACCGATCTCACGATTTTCGACACACTGATGCGGGTGAACTACCTCGGCAGTGTGTGGTGCACGGCGCATGCGCTGCCGCACCTCAAGCGCAGCAAGGGACGCTTGGTGGCGATTTCAAGCCTGACGGGGCTCACCGGGGTCCCCAAGCGCACGGCGTATGCGGCCACCAAACACGCGATGGCGGGCTTCTTCGACTCGCTCCGCATCGAGCTCGACGGTACGGGCGTGTCGGTCACCGTGGTCTATCCGGGCTTCGTGTTCTCCGAGATCAACCAGCGGGCGCTCTCACCCGACGGGACGCCGTTTGGCGATCGCGGCTTCGTGCGCCGGAAGGGCGAGACAATGGAGACCGACGAATGCGCCCGCCTGATTCTGGCCGCCGTCGCGGCGCGCGATCGCGACCTCGTGATGACGTGGCGTGGCAAGATTGGCCGGTTGCTCAAGCTGATTTCGCCCAAACTGGTGGACCGGATCGCCCGAAGCGCCATCGAGTCGCGTCAGTAGCTGGGCCGGGCCCGCTAGATTCCGGCATGGCCGGCGCCCCGATTTTCTCGCTCGACTTCAGCAACCCTG
>CANGXK010000017.1 GCA_947457715.1 Gemmatimonadota bacterium | reverse complement strand
AATCCGCTGGTCTGGTGCGCGGGATGGCCGCTCGTGTCCGCTTGGGGCCGAATAGAGACTCACCTGCTGTCTGAGAAATGCCTAAGCTGGTTGTACCAAATGAACGCATGCTGTGGAAAGAATGACGTATCCAGTGCTGCGTTGGTCATCGACATGTTGACCCTGAATACAGTGGCCGTAATGCATCGCGGCGAGACGGGGAGTCGGGTCGCGGTTATCCGGTCGACGTCAGAACGCCGCCATGCGCGTGACTTTGATTGCGACCGACCGCTCGTTCCGGACGTTGGTGAAGGTGTTTTGGCGTTCGGTGTACACCAGAAACACGTCGCTGAGTGGCGCGTAGCGCCACGCGAGCCGCGCGTTGGTCACGAAGCTGCGCGTCTGGGTGTTGTACTGCACGAACGTGCTACCGAAGAGCGTGGTGGAGTAGGCGTACTTGAGGCGCACGCCGCCCAGATCGGCGGCGAAATCGCCGGTGGGCAGTGACACATCGTTGTGCTGATACGTGCCCTCGATGCTTACGTCATAGCGTGGCCGCCAGGTGATGCCACCGCTCACGGTCTGATTGGTCCCGTCATAGTATTCACCGACTTGCACGCTGGCGTTCCCGAACACCGGGTAGCGCTGGGTCGACGTGTAGGTGGCCTTGGCGTTGCGAAAGTTGTAGCGGCCCACCGGAATAGCGCGATTCGGGAACGGCGTGAAGGCCCGGTCGAGGCGATCGAACCAGTCGTTCACTTCGAGCTTGAGCTCGCCGTCTGGCTGGAAGAACACGGAAAGGGCGGCAGTGATCTGGTGCGACTGCGCTGATCCGTCGAGGTCGGTGTACCGATCGACTTCAACGTAGGGGTTGAGCTCTTGAATGCCTTTGAACTTCGGTCGCGCATGGATCCCAGTGGTTGCATACGTCTGCTGAAAGTCGCGACGGTTCACGAAGCCGATACCCGGATCGAAGCGGTCTGACACGCGCTTGTACATCCCCGACGTGTTCCAGAGCTTGCCGCGGTAGGCCGCGGAAATCCGTCCGGCGGTCCCGTCTGAGCTGGCGGTGTCGGCGTCGCTGACGGCGAAGTAGGAGTTGATGATCAGGTTGCCGAGCAGGCGGATGTTGGCGTCGACACCGTACGAGCGGTTGAAGGTGCCGCTGCTGTCGGTGGCCTGTCGGTTGGCGGCGAGCAGTCCGATGTCGGAGTTGCCGAAGATGTTCCGTCGCACGCGCGCCACGGCGAAATTCTCGGTGGGCGTGGTGCCAGCGCGTTGCGTCTGCATGTCGAGCAGGCCTACTTCCCATCCATGCACGCGGCCGGTGAGCCGGCCACCGCCCGCGATCGGAATCGGCAGACCGTCACCCGTCAGGCCGATCTGGCGCGAATTGAAGAGCGTGAAATCACTGAGTGACGCGCCCATGCGGTAATTGCGCTCGGCCACATCGCCCAGCGTGAACGATCCCGAATTCTCAATGAAGAACTCTCGGCGCTCGGGGAAGAGAATGCCGAAACGGGTGAGGTTGACGACCTGCTGGTCGACTTCGACCTGCGAGAAGTCGGTGTTGTAGGTGAGGTCGAGCGTGAGTGACGGGGTGACGCCGTACTTGAGATCCCCGCCGATGTCGGCCTTGCTGCCGCGTGCAGTGGTGGGGACCTGCGCGCCCACGGAATTGCCAGCGAGCGCGTACGGTTTGATCTGCAGATTGCGGCCCTGCCTCAGACCGGTGATTCCCTGCATCGTACCGGCCTTCGACATGCGATGTACGCGATATTGCCGCTCGAGCGGTGCCCAGTACGAACTCTCGTTCACGCGTCGCACGCGTCGCATGAAGTTGATGCCCCACGTTTGCGGATCGCGCGCGGCGTCGAAGCGCAGCGTCTTGAGTGGAATGGTCATCTCCATCGTCCAGCTCGAGTCCTGCTGCGCCGTGCGCACGGTATAGATGCCATCCCATGCCTCCACGATGTTGCGCGAGTCGTTGAACGTCTGCTCGTCGCGAACGGCCCCTTTGGGGTTCACGAGGAACAAGAACGAATTGCGCTTGTCGTTGAAGGTGTCGAACACGACGCCGAACACGTCGCTGTTCGTCGACACGAAGTCGCGTTCGAGGCCGACGGTGATCGCCTTCTCCGGCTCCGGGTCGAAGTTGACGGCGGCGACGTAGAGATTGGTGGCGTCGTAGAGCACCCGCACCTCGGTGCGGAACCGCGCCGGATAGCCGGTGCTCGGCAGCTGCTGCACGAAGTCTGTGAGCACGGGAGCGGCGGCCCACGCGGCGTCATCGAGCTTGCCGTCGACGACGATGGCGCCGGTGGTGCGTGTGGCCTGAAAGGTCGGCCTCGGCACGGTCTCCGGGTTGACCGGCACTGGGGGTCGGTCGACGCTGGGGCCTTGGGCGTGGGCCGAGGAGGCAGCCAGGAGCAGCGCTACGGCGAGGGCAGCCGCTCGTGAGGCACAACAGAAACGCCGCGGCATCGGGGAATGGGGCATACCCGACAGTACGCGGCGGAAGGGGCGGGTGCTGGACGACGAAGCGAGGAGCACCTCGTATCGGCGCTACGGTCGTGCGGAATGACCTCCGGCCGCTCTCCACGCTTTGTACTCCACGGGCATGCACACCGAGCACGGATGGTATCCGGCGGCGACGGCGGTGGCCTCATCGGCAAAAAACACCCGCTGTTGAGCGTATAGCGAGCCGTTGGCCAGGGCGCGCCGGGCAGCCTTGCAATCGAGGCGACCGTAACGGCGTTCCTTCCGATAGCCGCCGATGGTCCCCTTCGTGGTGCCGGTGACGCGCGAGCCGTCGGGGCCGATCAGGGTGTAGAGCTTTTCCGTTTCCATCGGGGGAAAGCTAGCGGGTCGGGGAGTGGGCTGCAGCGGGGCGCCAGTTGGCCGATATCGGGCTATCCTTAGCCGGACCTCACCTCGATGGCGATTTGGAGCATTCTGATGACCACGCCCCCGCCTGCAGATCACACCTCCCATGCACTTCCCGCCGAGGTCGCCCGTGGGATTCCTGCGCGGCACGATCGTCTGCCGGCCAGCGTGCACTGAGGTCCTGATCGACAACTCGCGATTGGCAGGCGCATCGCTCCTCGCGCCCCTGCTTCTTCTCGTTGCCATGCACTGGTCGGCGCAGTTGCTGGCCCGGCGGTCCAGTCGACTGTTCGGCCGCCGCCTCCAGCTCTACCTCTTCGGCCTGCCCGGCACCATCGTGCACGAAGGCAGTCACGTGATTGCCTGCGTGCTCTTTCGGCACCGCGTGCTTCGCGTCAAGTGGTTTGACGCGCAGGCGGCTGACGGTGCGCTGGGGTCGGTCGAGCACTCGTACGATCCGTCGAGTGCATACCAGCGCGTGGGGACGATCGTGATCGGCATCGCGCCGCTGGTGGTCGGGGCGATGGTGATCCTGTGGTCGGCGCAGCAGTTGCTAGGCCTGACGCCCCCGGCCACGTGGAGCACGTCGGCGTGGAGCATGTCCGCGTGGCACCTCAACGACGCGGCGTGGTGGCGATGGGCCCTGTTCGCCTACGTCAGTATTTCGGTCGGCGGTTCGATGCACCTGAGTGCCTCCGATGTGCGCGGCACCTGGCACGGTGTCGTCACGCTGGCCATCTGGAGCGCCGCCGCCCTGCTCGTGACGGCGCTGCTATGGTGGCTGCTGCAGCAGGCGGCTCCCGCCCTCTGGGATACCACCATCGTGCCGCGGTTACGTGACGCGCGGCAATGGACCACGCGGACCAGCGAATCGGTCTCGATTGCGATGCTGCTGGCCATCGCCATCAATACACTGTGCGCGATCCTGCTCACGCTCCCGCTGGCGTTGCGAGCGCGCGCTCGATAGCCGGAATCATGTCGCTCGGCACGGTGGTCGGATTGAAACGCTCGATCACCCTACCATCGCGACCGATCAGGAACTTCGTGAAGTTCCACTTTACCGACGTAGTCCCGAGTAGTCCGGGCTTCTCGCTCTTCATCCACTGCCAAAGCGCGTCGGCATCGCTGCCATTCACGTTGAGTTTCGCCGTGAGCGGAAAGGTGACGTCGAAGCGCGTACTGCAAAACTGCACGATGGTGTCTTCAGTGCCGGGCTCCTGCCCGCCGAACTGATTGCACGGACAGCCGAGCACCGTAAGGCCCTGCTCGCGGTACGTGCGCCACAGCTCTTCGAGCCCGGCATACTGCGGTGTGAGTCCACACTGGCTCGCTACGTTCACCACGAGCGTGACGCCGCCCCGCAGTGACGACAGCGGCATTGGCTCACCCTGCACCGACGTGACGGTGAAGTCGGAGAGGTTGTGCGGCGTGCTCACGGCCGCACCACTGAGGCCGTGAACGGCGCGCTCACCATCCCCGGTCCCCACGACATCTCGATCGCACCACGCGTCGGTCCCATCGAACGCACCGCAATCGTGAATTCTTCCACGTGACTCGGTGTGGCGTTCATCTGCATGGCCACGCGCCCGAGATCATTCGCGGCCGAGTAGTTCGTGCCCCACTGTCCCACTTGCGTGTTCACGATGAGCCACGTGCCGGCGCGCGTGTGCTGCACGAACAACGTGTACGCGCCCGGCGGGATGACGAGGTCACCCATGGTGAGCGTGCGCGACGTGAACAGGTGCGTGGCGTCGTTGGCGCCGGTGCGCCACACGGTGTCGAAGGGCACCAGCGTGCCGCCCCACACGCTGCGGTCGCGCACTGAGGGCCGGCCGTAATCGACGATCACGATGCCACCCTGTCCGAATGCGCCGCGCGCAGTCTCGCGCAGCGACAACGTGCCGGTGGGCTTCATGCTCTTCGCGATGGCGGCCATGTCGAGCCCTCCCGCCCCGCGCGTGGCGATCGACTTGTTGGTGGTGAACGAGCCGTCCACCAACTGCAGGCGGTGGCCGGCATCGAAGCGCAGGACCATCGCGTAGGCACCGCCGCGCAGGCGCACGCTATCGCCGCCGGCGGGCACGATCCCGGTGAAACCGAGATTCCCGGCGACGCCGAGGGCGGGGAGCGAGTCGACGGCACCACCGCTCTTGGCGAGCCCCGCCAGCAGTTCCGTGGGGCCGTAGATGAACGTCGGGAAGTTGATCAGCGCCTGCTTGGCGGCGAAGGCGCGTCGTGGCATGCTGTCAGCGAACACACCTTCACGCACGATGGAGTCGGCGGTCACGGTGAAGCGCGTATCGCTGGGCGCATTGGGTGGCAGCGAGCCATCGGCGTTCAGGCGCTTGATCGACGCGGTCGTCGGCCGCCCGTTCTTCGCCAGCGTGATCGCGTACAGGTAGCGCGCCACCGTTGCTCCCGAGCGCTGCACCATCTCGCCGGTCATACCGGTGGCGGAGCGCGTGTACTGCTCGATGGCCACGGTGTCTTTGCCGAGTCGGTACACGAGCGAGGCAGACTGGGCGGATACCGACGTCGCGGCGAGGAGCGCGGCGCTGGTGACGAGGGTGGTGGCGAAAAGTCGCATGGGTGGGGATGACCGGTGGGAGGGGGGCGGCCGGGGGAATATGCGAGGGGTCGTGGTCACGACAACAGCAGCAACAACGAACAGCCAGAACACGGAGATCGCGGAAGACACTGAAAGAACACTGATACGGTAAAAGCGCGCTTTGCTTATCTGTGCTGTTCGGTGCCTTTCCGCCATTTCCGCGTTCAGGCTGTTCCGGAACTCGCCGGAGCTCAGGAACCCGCCATCGCGCACGAGACTTAAGCTGGTTTCCGATCCCCCCGAACGCCCGCCTCAGCTATGCGATTCGACCCCCAATCCCCGCCGCGCTTTGCCTGGGTACGCGACGGCGATCATCTGGCTGAGGCCGAGCGGTTCATTGCGCGCAACACCCGCGAGCACGGCGGGCGATGCACTGGTGAGCCGTCGGTCATGGTCCGCACCGCGCCCGGCGGCCGGTTCACCCTGCTTTCAGCCACGGGCCTTTGGTGGCTTGAGTGTATGGCGATGCACGGCAGTTGGGGTGAACCCACGCGTGACGACGATGACTTGCGACTGCAGCTGGTGGATCTGAAAACGGAGCGATAGAGGGACCGATAGCGAACGGTCGATAGCGAGCGGCTCGGCTGCAGGGATCAGTGTCAGTGTCGATTCCGCCACTGATTGTCTGGTCACGCCTGCAACCGGTAATGGTGGTGCCGACCGAGCAACCGGCGCGTCCCGTGACTACGCGCCCAGCAGCTGCGTCACAGTCGAGGCCACGTTGTCGGCGGAAATGCCGTACTTCTCGTACAACGTGGGCGCCGGCGCGCTGGCACCGAAGGTCGAAATACCCACGATCGCGCCCGTGTCACCCACCCACTGGTGCCACGACATTGGATGTGCCGCTTCCACCGCCACGCGCGGCACGCCGGCGGGCAGAATGCTGGCGCGATACGACGCGTCCTGTTTGGCGAACAGCTCGAGGCTGGGGCAGCTCACCACGCGCGCAGTCACGCCGCTGGCCGCCAGCTTCTCGCGCGCCGCCAGCGCGATCTCGACTTCCGAGCCGCTCGCCATCAGCACCACGTTCGGCACGCCGTTCGTATCGGCCACCAAATAGGCTCCGCGCGGCACACCCGCCCGCGCCCGCGCCGGCTCGTTGTAGTACGACAGCTTCTGGCGCGTGAGCACGATGGCCGACGGACCGCTGCGATGCGCGATCGCGACGCGCCACGCTTCACTCACTTCGTCGGCATCGGCCGGACGGAGCACCAGCAGGTTCGGGATGCACCGCAGCGCCGTGAGATGCTCGATGGGCTGGTGCGTGGGGCCGTCTTCGCCGAGTCCGATGGAATCGTGCGTGAACACATAGATCGCCTGCACGCCCATGAGCGCGGCCAGGCGAATGGCCGGACGCATGTAGTCACTGAACACCAGGAACGTGCCGCCGTACGGGATGATGCCGCCGTGCAGTCCCATGCCGTTCATGATCGCGCCCATCGCATGTTCGCGAATGCCGAAATGGAAGTTGCGACCGGCGGCCGCCGTGGGCGCGTAGTACGTCGCGCCCTTCACGTTGGTGAGATTCGACCCCGTGAGATCCGCGCTGCCGCCGACCAACTCGGGGGCGGCGGATGCGATCGCGTTGATCACCACGCCACTCGCCGCACGACTCGCCACGTTGCCGCTCTTGGCGTCGAACACGGGGAACGCGCTGTCGAGTGCGGCCGTGACCGTGCCGGCGTTCCGACGCAGCAACTCGGCGGCGAGTTCGGGATGCGCCGCCTGATACGCCGCCCACTTGGTCTTCCACTCGGTGTGCGACGCGGCCCGCGTGGCCACGCGCTCCGTCCAATGCGCGCGCGCGGCATCGGGCACGAAGAACGGTTCGGTGCTGGGCCAGCCGTAGGCCGTTTTGGTGAGCGCGATTTCGGCCGCACCCAACGGTTCACCGTGCGCCTTCGCGGTGTCCTGCTTGTTGGGCGACCCGAAGCCGATGTGCGTCTTCGTGATGATCATCGTTGGACGCTGCGTATCGGCCTTCGCTTCGGCGATGGCGGTGTCGATGGCGGCGAGATCGTTCACGTCGTTCACGTGCAACACCTGCCAGCCATAGGCGGCGAAGCGCTGCTGGGCGTTGTCGCTGCACGAGAGATCGGTGCTGCCGTCGATCGTGATGCCGTTGTCGTCGAAGAAGCCGATCAGTTTGCCGAGCTTGAAGTGACCGGCGTAGCTGGCCGCTTCGTGTGAAATGCCTTCCATGAGACAGCCGTCGCCTGCCACGAAGTACGTGTAGTGATCGACGATGTCATGGCCGGGGCGATTGAACGCGGCCGCGAGGTGCGACTCGGCCACGGCGAACCCGACGGCGTTGGCGACACCCTGACCGAGGGGGCCGGTGGTCGTTTCCACACCGGGCGTGTGATGCACTTCAGGATGCCCCGGCGTCTTGCTCTGCCACTGCCGGAAGCGCTTGATCTCGGCCAGCGGCAGGTCGTAGCCCGCCATGTGCAACGTGCCGTACAGCAGCATGGAGGCATGGCCCACCGACAGCACGAAACGGTCGCGGTCGGCCCACCGCGGGGCCGACGGGTCGTGACGCAGGTGACGCGTGTAGAGCGCGTAGGCCAGCGGCGCGAGCGCCATCGGGGTGCCGGGGTGGCCGGATTCGGCCGCCTGGACCGCGTCCATGGCCAAAGTACGGATCGTATCGATCGCGAGACGCTCGGTCTCGGTGACGGCAGCAGCAGCGGACACGGAAAACGCTCCGGAATTTCGGTCAGGTGAAGCGCTCCAGTGGAGTGGGCGCCACAGACCTGAAATCTAGCGGATTCCGAGGGCTGGCATCGGTCGATTACATCAGTACGCGAGATACCGATCGCGGGTGAGATCGAGGTGGTGCGCAAAGTGTCCGGCGATCATCCACGCCAGCGCCCGCGGCGAGATCGGATGTCCGCTGGCGACACCGACTTGGCCCCAGGCTTTCTCGTCCAGCGACTTCACCAGCGACAGCGTGGCCGCCCGCACGGTCTGGATTTCGGTCAAAATGTCGTCAAGTGGCCGTCCCACCGTGCGGCTTTCCGGCACCCACGCGTCCTGATCGAAGCCCGGCAGCGGGGTCATGTCGCCACGGGCCACGCGCATGAGCCGATAGGCAAACACCCGCTCGGTGTCCGAGACGTGCACCAGCGACTCGCCCAACGTCCACTTCCCCGGCGCATACGCGTAGTCCACGCGCGCCGGGTCGACGGCGTCGAGCAGCTCCACGAGCGCCATCGGCTGCGTGACCAGCAGCGACCAGAGGTGCTCGGTCCCCATGGCGTCGAGGGCCTTGGCGGTGGCGTCGATGTAGGTGGTGGCGAACGGCGCGTGTTCCGACGGCGACGGACGGGTGATCGTCATGCAGGTGCTCCGAGCGATGTGCAAGCGGTGAGTTAAAAGCCGATACCGAACAGAATGGAGACGCCGGAGTGCTTTGGCGAGAGCGGCGCTTCGGCTTGGTCGTTGATCGTGCTGAGACTCCGGGCGTAGCGCAGCTCGGCGACGCCGCGACGCCGACCGAGGGGGCCGGTTAGCCCAAGACCGACCACGCCGGCGACCTCCGTGCGCGTGAACGGCGTGTCGATCGTGTACAGCGCGCCGTCGGGCGCCCCACAGCGGGATGAGTAGGTGACGCCCAAGGTGGCGAGATCGCTCTGACAGCGCGTGCGGATTCCCAGTGACGGCCCCGCCACCGCGAACGGGTGCCAGGCGCGATTGCGCGCCGCGTCGAACCGCAGCAGCACCGGAACTTCCACGTAGTCGAGGTCGACGTCGATCGTGGCCGGACCCCCATCCACCGGCGCGAAGGAGGTCTCCACCCGCACACCCTTTTGGGTGTAATTCACCTCGGGCTGCACTGACCAGGCACCGCGCACGGGAATCGTAGCGAAGACCCCCGCCTGGGCGCCGACGCGCCGTTTGCGCTCGAACGCAAAGCCACCGAAGGCCAACGTGGGGTCGAGTTCCGTGATGGTGGCGATCGAGAGGCCGCCGTGCGAGCCGAAGCGGACCCGCTGGGCGGCGGCCGTGGTGGACAACGACAGGGACGCCGTGATCGCCAAGAGGGTCAGGCCAAGCATTGTCATCATCACTCCCGAGTGAAACGTGTGCGCGAGACGTTTACGCTTCCGGCAATGCCGTCCCAAAGCCAAGGGATTCGAGCACGACCGGCAGCTGCGACGGATCGGGAACGGCGCCCTGCGCGAGTCGGGGTGATCCGCCGCCACGACCGCCTACCGCTTGCAGCGCGGTGCGGAGTTTCTGGCCGGCATCGATTCCGGTGTCGGCCGCTGTGGCCATTAACACGCCACCTCCGCTTTCGCTGGTGACCACGACGGCGCAGAAGCCGAGGGCCGCCAGTTGCTGGGCCAGCGGCTCGGAATCCTTCACCGCTCCTGTTGCTGACACTACGATACGGCGCACGCCGTCGCTGTCAGGGATACATGCCGTCCACATGGCCGTTGCCTGATAGCGCGCCAGTTCCGCGGCCAGGCGTTTGCGCTCGCGTTCGCCCTCCGTGAGGCGCTGCAGCTGCTGTTCCACCAGCACCGGCAGATCCTGTGGCGAGGCCGACAGCGCGCGCGCCGCCTTGGTGAGCAGTTCGGCATCGAGCCGGGCGCGGGACACGGCGCGATGGCCGCAGACGAACTCGATGCGCGTGTTGCCCTTGGTTTTCTCTGCGCGCCGCAGCAGCAGCGCGCCGATCTCGCCGGTGAAATCGACATGGGTACCGCCGCAGGCGCTGCGGTCGATGCCTTCGATGGTCACGATGCGCAGTTCGCCGTCGCGGTCGCTCGGCTTGCGCAGCCCGGTGGCTTCGGCGGCGTTTTCGAAGGACACCGTGACGCGGCGATTCTGCACGATGAGCGCGTTGGCGCGGCGTTCCATGGCGGCGAGCGCGCTCGGATCGAAGTCGTCGCAGGCCACATCCACGGTGTTGGTGTCGTCGCCGAAGTGCACGCTTACCGTGGGCCAGCCGAATTCGTCGGCGAACATGGCCGACAGCAGGTGCTGACCGGTGTGCTGCTGCATGTGGTCGAAGCGTCGTGCGGTGTCGATCTGGCCCACCAACATCGAGCCTACGGGCACGCCGATCGGCTCAGCGAGGCAATGCGCGATGCGGTCATCCTCGTCGATGACGTCCACGACCGCGATGCCGCCGAGCGAGCCCACGTCGTGCGGCTGTCCGCCCGACGTGGGGTAGAACGCGGTGCGGTCGAGCACGACGCGACGGCCGTCGTCGGTGATGTCGCGCACGGCGGCGGTGAAGCGGTCGAGGCGCGCGTCGGTGTAGTACAGGCGGTCGGTCATGCGGGGCGGGTCCGTGTCGGAAACGTCGTGCAGCGGGGAAGGGCGCCGATGGTATCTTGCGCAATATGCTGATTCCGCCAACTCCCCGGATGTTCCGGCGTGTCGCCGCGCGCGCATCGCTGGCGATCCTCGCCGCTTCGAGTGCCGGCTGCAGCAGCAGCTTCTTCAAGGTGACCCCGGATTCTGGGGTGGGTGCGACGGCTTCGGCGCCGCCAGTGACCGCGAAGCCGACGCCGGCAGTGCGACCGGCGCGCGGTGCGGCGAAGACGCCCTCGCCCGCCGCGGTAGCGCCAGCGCCGCCACCGGCCGTGGTGGACACGATCCTCCCGGAGCCCGACCCGGCGCCATCGGACTCGGCCGGCGTGGCCCGGCTGCGCACGCTGATGCAGGTGTGGCATCTGGTGTCGCTGTATCATCCCGCCGTGATCGAACGCGGCGCACCATGGGATTCGGCGTTCATCCGCGCGGCCACGGTGGTGCGTTCGGCCAATGACGCGCAGCAGCTGGCGGTGGCCTATCGCCGCCTGCTGTCGGTGCTGCAGGATCCGCTCACGCGGGTGGAGCTGGCCGATGCGGTCGGCGTGCCGGGCGCTCGCGAGCCCTTCGCCGTTGTCGGCGCGCGCACGCGCGACAGTGTACTGATCGTGCGCGTTCCGCTGGGATCGGCCCAGCGCGCGCTGTTCACCGATAGCGCGGCGGCGATGGTGCACCGGCTGCTTGCGACGGCACCGGCACGGGTGGTGCTCGATGTGCGCGGGTCGGGTGTGACCACGAGCGCGGCGACCGGTGCGGTGTTGGATTCCCTCGCGGCCGTGGTCGATGCGTTCGTCGCCAACGCGGGACTGGTGACGCAGTTGAACAGCGCGCTCACGACCTCGAGCATCGAGCGCATGCACCGGGTCGGTGGTGCGCGCGCGATGAACGGAGAGTGGCATCCGGACGATGCGTGGACGGTGCGCACCGGGCGCCCGGTGTTCGCGGGAGCAGCGCAGCCGAGGCGCGTGATGGTGCTTGCGAACCGCGCCACGGTGCTGCCGCGCGCGCTGCTGTCGCTGGTCGCGACTGGTCGGGCCACACTGATTGCCGAAGAGGGCGTGGACGACACGCCACTGGTATCGAGTGTGGTGTTGCCGATCGCCGATCGCGTGATGGTGCGTCTGCGCACGGGAGAACTCGTGCATGCCGACGGCAGCACGGGGCTGATCGCCGACACGGTGCTCCCGCGGGCCGCGCAGGCGTCGGACAGTGCGCCGGTGTTGCGCGCCGCGCTGTCGCTGTTGCGCACGAACCGTGTGGTGCGCGCCTCGCGTGTGCCCGCGCGGCGACTGCCGGCGGTGTTGCCGGGCTACTATGACAGCGATCCGTATCCGTTCATGGGCGCACGTTTGCTGGCGGCCGCACGGCTGTGGAGTGCGATCCGTGTGCGGCACGTACATCGCGACTTGTACGACGAGGACATGGACGCCCTGCTTCAGCGCACGATTTCCAGACTCGAGGCGGCACGCGCGGCCACCGAGTACGCCGCGGCGTTGATGCCGATGGTGTCGGCGCTCGACGACACGCCGTCGAACTTGCGGGGACGGTCGGCCGATTCCGTTCGCGGCCCCGCCTCGGTGCCGTTCCGCGTGCGCTGGATCGAGGACCGTGCCATCATCACCGATGTAATCCGCGACTCGGTCACGAAGGCGCTTGGGATCGAAACGGGCATGGAAGTCACGGCCGCCGACGGCTACCCGATGCCGGCGTGGATCATCGATCATCGCACGGCGGTGTCGGCGCCGAACACGTGGTCGCGCATGCGTCTGTTGATGCCGCAGCTGGCACTCGGCCCGAGCGGTGGCGCGCTGTTCCGCCTGCGCGACATGATGAACCGCGAGCGACAGCTGGACATTCCGCGCAGCGTGGCGTACGTGGCGCCGTTGGTGCTCGCCGAACGGCCCACGATGAGCGCGGTGCGTTCGCTGCCGGGCAACATCGTCTATTTCGATGTGGAGCGACTGCCTGCCGACTCGACGACGGCCATCCTGACACGCGCGCGCAATGCCCGTGGCTGGATCGTGGACCTGCGTGGTACACTCGGTACCGGTCAGGCCGACGCGCTGCTGGCGGCAGTACGCAGCGTGCCGGAAGCGGTCACGGCGCGTGAAGTGCGGCGCTATGAAAGCGAACCATGCGCCATGCCAGCGCTGCGCGAAGCGCGTGCACTGTGCGCTGTCACACGTGAAACGCGATCGCGCGTGAGCCGTGGCGACACGGCCGGGCACTACGCCGGACGCATCGTGGTACTGATCGACGAGCGCACTGCCGGTGACATGGAACGACTGGCCATCGCGCTCGATGCCGTGGCGCGGGTGACGTTCATCGGGGCATCCAGCGCGGGTGCACCGGGCGAAGTGATGAACGTGGAATTGCCGGGACTGTTGAACGTGACGATTCCCATCGTGGAGATGCGCCGCGCGGACGACGCACAGTTGCAGCGCGTGGGCATCACCCCGAGCGTGGAGGCGCGCCTTACGGTCCGCGGCGTGCGCAGCGGATTCGATGATGTGATCGAGCGCGCGCAGCAGTGGCTGGTGCAGCAGCTCGATCCGCCAACGCGCCGTCGCCGATAGCCGGTCGCTGTGCGAGACACCACCACGCTTCCGATCGACGAGATCATCCCGTCCTTGCGCGCCGCGCTGGCCGCGCGCACCGTGGCGGTGCTCGAGGCGCCACCGGGTGCCGGCAAGACCACGCGCGTGCCACTCGCGCTGATCGACGAGCCATGGCTGGCGGGCACGAAACTGGTGATGCTCGAGCCGCGCCGACTCGCGGCCCGTGCGGCGGCGTCGTACATGGCGTGGATCCTGGGTGAAGAGGTGGGGCAGACGGTGGGCTACCGTGTGCGCGGCGAGACGCGCATTTCCAAGCGCACGCGCATTGAGGTGGTGACCGAAGGCGTGCTGGCGCGCATGCTGAGCAGCGATGCCGCGCTCGAAGAAATCGGTCTCGTGATCTTCGACGAATTTCACGAGCGGTCGCTGCACGCCGACCTCGGGTTGGCGCTGGTGCTCGAGACGCAGCGCCATCTGCGCGACGCGCTGCGGGTGCTGGTCATGTCGGCCACGCTCGACGGCGTCGCGGTGTCGGCGTTGCTGGCCGACGAGGGTGGGCCAGCGCCGGTGCTGCGCAGCGAGGGACGCATGTTCCCCATCGATACGCACTATCGCGCCCCGCGTCGCGATGAACGCATCGAGGCGACGACGGCGCGTGTGGTTCGCGAAGCGCTCGACGCCACCGAGGGTGATGTGCTGGTGTTCCTGCCGGGCGCGGGTGAGCAGCGGCGCGTGGCGGAACGTCTCACCGGCGACACGATGACCGGCGTGCGGGTGCACACGTTGCACGGCAGCATGCCGTTGGCCGAGCAGGATGCCGCGCTGGCGCCGGCGCGGCCGGGGACGCGTAAAGTGGTGCTGAGCACGAGTGTGGCGGAAACGAGTCTCACCGTGGCCGGCGTGCGTGTGGTGATCGACTGTGGATTGTCGCGCGTGCCGCGCTACGATGCGTCGGCGGGACTGACGCGATTGCACACGGTGCGGGTGAGCCGCGCGTCGGCCGATCAGCGTCGTGGTCGCGCCGGACGCACGGCGCCGGGTGTGAGCTACCGGCTGTGGGATCAGCACGAGGATCACACGTTGCTGCCCAGTACGCGTCCGGAAATTGTGGACGCCGACTTGTCGTCGTTGGCGCTGGAGCTGGCCGATGCCGGCATCAGCGATCCGACCACGCTGCGTTGGCTTGATGTGCCGAGGGCGGGGCCGTTCGCGCAGGCGCGCGGGCTGTTGTCGCAGCTGGGTGCACTCGATGAGGCCGGGCGTATCACGCCGCACGGACGTCGTATGGCAGCGCTGCCGCTGCAGCCGCGATTGGCGCACTTGGCGATTACGGCGGCCGAGCGTGGGGCCTTGCCGCTCGGTGCGGCGATTGCGGCGTTGCTGGAGGAGCGCGACATCGTGCGCTATGATGGCCTGCCGCCGCAGTCGGATATGCGGTTGCGCACGGAGCTGTTGCGACGCGATGGCGCACAGGGTGCCGCGGGCGTGGCGGTGGATCGCGATGGCGTGCGTCGCGTGCGTCAAACGGCCGACGATCTGGCGCGCCGCGCAGCGGGGGGCGCGTCGGGTGCCGCGTCGTCGCGCGCGTCGTGGGACGACGCCGACACGGGGTCGTTGTTGGCGTTGGCGTATCCCGATCGCGTGGCGCAACGTCGGAGCGGCGCCGAGCCACGGTATTTGTTGCGCAATGGCAGCGGGGCCGTGCTGGCGAAGCACGACGCGCTCCATGAGGCGCCGTACCTGGCGATTGCCGACCTTGAAGGCACGTCGCCCGAAGCCCGCATCGTACGCGCGGCGCCGATCACGCTCGAGGAGCTGCGCGAGGATTTCGGCGAGCAGTTCGTGCGCGTACAGCTGGTTGAGTGGGATGAACGCACCAAGGCCGTGCGCGCGCGCAAGCGCACGATGTTCGGCGCGATCGTGATCGACGACATGGTGTGGACCGACGCCGATCCGGCGGTGGTGCTGCAGGCGGTCGTCGGTGCCATCCGCGCCCAGCTGGCGCGCAGCGGCCTCGAGGCCTTGCCGTTCTCACAGGCGGCGTCGCGACTGCGCGAGCGGATGGCGTTCGTGCACGCGCACGACGCGAGCTGGCCCGATGTGTCGGTGGTCGCGTTGTCGGCGTCGCTCGAGGAATGGGCGGGGCCGTATCTCGACGGTGTGCGCACGTGGGGGCAGCTGGCGTCGGTGGATTGGCACGACGCACTGCAGTCGCTGATGCCGTGGGCGCAGCGGTCGGCGTTGGAACGACTGGCGCCCACGCATCTGGAGGTGCCGAGTGGATCGCGGATTGCGCTGGATTACAGTGAGCCAACGGCGCCGGTGTTGGCGGTGAAGCTGCAGGAGGTGTTTGGCTGGACGAGCACGCCGATGCTGATGGATGGGCGGGTGTCGCTCACGCTGCAGCTGCTGTCGCCGGCACAACGGCCGGTGCAGGTGACGCGCGATCTCGCGGGGTTCTGGCGCAGCTCGTATTTCGAGGTGCGGAAGGAATTGCGAGGGCGATACCCGCGTCATCCGTGGCCGGAGGATCCGCTCACGGCGGAGGCGACGAGGCGAGCGAAGCCGCGCGGGACGTGAACGAACAGCTTTACCGCGGATTGGCGCGGATGCCCGCGGATGAACAGCAACAAGTTTATTGGCGGTTGCGTGCACGGTGCCGTCGTCGCGCCATGGGTAATCCGTGTAGTGATTCGCGCTGATCCGCGGTCACGCTGTTGTTCCAGCCTTTGAACAAACCGCTTGGCCGCGAATTCGCACGAATGTTCGCGGATGAACAGCAGCAATTGAATTGGCGGTTGCGCGCACGAAGCCGTCGTCGCGTTTCGTGACTATGGGTTCAGAAGCCACACGGAGACCCAAGGGCCACCGCCGCGTTGGTTGGTCGGGGCCGCGCCGCAACGGCCACCGGGCCAACGTGCTTGAAGAGAGCCGAACTGTTCGGTGTTTCGACCCCAAACCTCGACGAAGTCCACGCTGGCAAGATCGATGGACCAGAGGGGGCGATTGGGCTGTGCTTCCCCGTTCACGAACAGGCAAACTGGGCGTGTCAGCATTATCCCGCGCTGCGATAGCAGGCCGGAGCGGAAGATACCGTCCTCGAGCGTTCTTGCACCGTAGCGGCTGAGCTGCGTGCGGTTCGCCACCAGAGTCCCCATCCCCGCCCACGCCATGCGGTGGCTCAGATCTGACAGGGCAAACCGGAGGTGCTTGGGATCTTCGCCACGCCTCATGAGCAGGACGAGCGAACTGGTATCGCCCCGCTGCACCCGGATCATCGCCGGCCGCGAGACGTACCCGGCCTGACTGAGTTGCAGCGACGAGAGCTCCGCCTTCGGCAGCGGGAACGAGAACCGACCGAGGCTGTCGGTCACAACGCGCACGTCTCTTTTCATTGAAGTGATCAGAACACCGGCGAGTGGCTCCATCGTCTGCTCGTCGCCTACGACGCCACGGATGCCGATCCATGTGTCGGCCCGCACGCTGACTTCGGCGATCTGCTGTACGAGACGCCGTAACGAAAGGCGAAAGAGGGCGTCCGCTCCGGTGACATCGATGCGCAGAGAGTCCGGCGCAAAGCCGAGCATCGTCGCCGTGAGGTGCGCCGCGCCGCGAGGTAACAAAAATGCGAAGCGTCCGCGAAAATCGGCACGGACCGTGGTGTCCGCGCCTT
>CANGXK010000016.1 GCA_947457715.1 Gemmatimonadota bacterium | reverse complement strand
CGATCTTGAGGAAGTTCAGCTTCTTGTACTTGATCGTCGCGTAGCAGAGGCCGACGGCACCGATGAAGCCGCCCCAGAACACAAAGCCGCCGCGGCTGAAGAAGGCCGAGGGGTCGCCCGTGAGCACCACGTAGTAGGTCTTCGCCCCGATGAGCGTGCCGATCAGTGCCGCTAGCACGATATCCGGCATCGCGTCGGATTCCGCGTTCTGTCCACGGCGCCAGAACTCGCGTTGGCAGACGATCTGCGCAATCACGAACGCCATGAGGACGGCGAGTCCGAATCCGGTCAGTTCGAGAAAGCCGAACTTGAACACGGTGGGGTGATGGATGATGGGATGCACAGCGGAGTAGGGAGTAGGGAGTGCGGGGGAGGGAGTACGGCGACCCTGCCGCTTACGAAAAGATACCGGGGATCGGCAGGGATGCTTGCGCGGTCATCGTGGGATCGGCCCGTTCACCGGCCTCGAACCGGAACAGCCCGGCGGCGGCGATCATCGCGGCGTTGTCAGTGGCCAACCGCGGCATGGGCGCGAACACGGTCCCACGTGGTGCCACGCGCTCGCGAATGGCCTCCTGCAAAGCGCGATTGCAGGCCACACCGCCGCCCAGCACCACGCGGGTGCGACGATGGCAACGCGCGGCGCGCGCCACCTTCTCCGCCAGCGTTTCGATGAGTGAGTCCTGAAAGCCGCGCGCAATGCTGGCCCGCTGCTCGCCAAGCACACCCGCTTTCTCGGCGTCGCGCACGGCGTACAATGCCGCCGTCTTGAGACCACTGAACGAACAGTCGTAGTAATCCTCATCACCCGGCTCGGCCGACTTGCGCAGCATCGGTCGCGCAAAGCGATGCGGATGCTTGTGCACCGGCGAGTCGGCGGTGCGTGCCAGCTCTTCCAGTAAACGACCGCCGGGGTACGGCAGACCCAGCAACTTGGCCACTTTGTCGAATGCTTCGCCGGCGGCATCGTCGCGCGTCTGCCCCAGCAGGCGATAGCGTCCCCATGCCTCGACGTCGAGCAGCAACGTGTGCCCGCCACTCACCAGCAGGGCCGTAAACGGCGGCTTCGCCTCGGGGTGTTCGAGCAGCGTCGCGAACAGATGCCCTTCGAGATGATGCACCGGTACGACCGGCAGGTCGTGCGTGAAGCCCAGCGCCTTGGCGTAGCTCGTGCCCACGAGCAGCGCGCCCACGAGTCCCGGCGCGTGGGTGACGGCGATCGCATCGAGATCCCTGAGCGACACCTTGGCATCGTCCAACGCGGTACGCACGGCGGGCACGATGCCGGTGAGATGCTGCCGGCTGGCGATTTCCGGCACGACACCGCCGAACAGCCGGTGCACATCCTGCGACAGAATCACCAGCGATTCGAGACGCATGTCGGTGGGCGTGCCGTACACGACGGCCGCCGACGTCTCGTCGCATGACGTTTCGATGCCGAGCATGCGGCGCGGCACGATATCAGACATGTACCGCGTGCACGTAGAGCCAGAGCGCGGCGGCGAGCACGAGGGCAGACACGCCACGGACGACGTTCGGCCACGCCACGCGATTGACCTGCGGCACTACGGCTTGGGTTCGGCCAGCAGCGACGACAAGAGCCGCTGGTTGCCGTCGGAGTTCCAGTCTTCCGCGCCGATCCACTTCTTGCGAATGACACCGTCGCGGCCTATGACGAACGTCTCCGGCACGCCGGTCGTGCGATAAATCCCCTGGATCGAACCGGAGGGATCGTGCAACATCTCGAACGTCAGCTTGAACTCCTTCGCAAAGTCCAGAATTTTCTGCTCGGCGCCTTCATCGTCGATGCTGACGGCGACGACTTTGAGTCCCTGAGGCGCGAGTGCCTGATGCACAGCTTCGATGCTCGGCATCTCGGTGCGGCACGGGATGCACCATGTCGCCCAGATATTCAGCAGCACCACTTCGCCGCGATAATCGGTGAGCGTCTTCATGGCCGGCGTCGGGGTCAGCGTTTTCGCGGCGAAGCCCGGGGCATCGGAGCCGACCGAAACGCTGGTCAGTTCATCCTTGAGGAAGTGCGAGGCGGCAAACGCCCCACCGGCGAGCACGGCGATGATGCCCAGCACCACGAGCCACTGTTGTTTCGCGGTCATACCTGCTCCACGCAGAGGTTGCGCAGCACTTCGATCTCGGCCTGCGGATCGGCCGCGCCGAAGATCGCATGGCCGGCGACGAACGTATCGGCGCCCGCTTCCCAGCAGCGCTGGATCGTGTCGCGCGAAATCCCACCGTCCACCTGCAGCACGGCATTGCTCCCGGCCTGATCGAGCAGCAGCCGGGCGCGGGCGATCTTGTCAATCGAATACTCGATGAAGGACTGTCCACCATAGCCCGGATTGACGCTCATGATGAGCACCAGGTCCACCATGTGCACGACTTCCTCGATCACCGACAACGGCGTGGCCGGATTGAGCGCCACGCCAGCCTTGCAGCCCAGCGCCTTGATGCGTCTGAGCTGGCGGTCGAGATGCGTGGCGGCTTCGGCGTGAATGGTGAGCACATCGGCACCGGCTTTCACGTAGTCGTCGAAATACTGCTCGGGCTCGACGACCATGAGGTGCACGTCGATGATCTTTGTGCTCGACCGACGGGCCGCTTCAATCACTTTGACGCCGAACGACAGACTCGGCACGAAGCGACCGTCCATCACATCGACGTGAATCCAGTCGGCGCCACCGGCGTCGCACAGGGCGATCTCTTCGCCGAGTTTGCAGAAATCGGCGCTGAGCACGGAGGGCGCAATGCGAACGGTCATGGAGCCGGATGGAGCTGAGGGATGAGGAGCGTGTCAGCGGGGGAACGACCATCGCTGATCACGAGTGTCACGGTGCCGCTCGCGTCGAGCAGGCTGCCGGCGGGCGGCGTCGTGGCGAGCACGAGACCGGCGGGGCTGCTACTGGCGCGGAACTGTACTTCACCAACCAGGAGCCCGGCATCGAGTAGCCGTTCGCGGGCCGCCCCTTCTTCGAGGCCGACCACGTCGGGGACTGGGAGGAGGACGTCCTCGTTGGCGGCGCTGTCCGCCGCCTGTTCGGCCTGCGATGCACTGTCGGCCTGCCGCAGCGACTTTTGGTCGCGTTCGGCGGCGGTCGCCTCGGGGATCGTCCCGCGGGCGATGCTATCGAGCACCGCCTGCACGGAGTCGACCGCGTTGGCGCGCCCCGGTTCGAGTGTGCGCACCGTGACCACGCCGCCGGCGCCGCCGAGGATGAGGCCCGCCGCGGCCGCGACCGCGGCGCGAATGAACCACGTGCGCGGCGTCGATTTCAGACCGCGCGGGGGACGCGTGCCGGGCGTCTTCGCGGCAGCCATTACGCCGTTCTCCGCAACCGCGCCGCGAAGGCGCCGTCAGTGCCATGCCGCTGTGGCAACACGCGGAGGAGTCCGTTGTCCAACACCGATTCCGGTACCGTGCCCGCCGGCGGGGGGTCCAGCGTGAAGTCCTTGTGCGTGGCGAGGAATGACTCGATCTGGTCGTCGTTCTCTTCGAGTTCGAGCGAGCAGGTGCTGTACACCAGCAATCCACCGGGCTTCACCATCGCGGCGGCGGCCAGCAGAATTTCGCGCTGCAGCGCCGGCAATACGGCGAAATCGGACATGCGCAGGCGCCAGCGCGCG
Source organism: Gemmatimonadota bacterium (assembly GCA_947457715.1). Next base: position 13,443 of record CANGXK010000016.1, on the reverse strand, counting down.
TCGGGGTGACGGCGGAAGGTGCCGGTACCGGTGCAGGGTACGTCGATGACCACCACATCGGCGTCGCCGAGGGCAGGATGACGCGCGTCGCAGACGATCGGGATCAGATTCGTCGCATCGAGTCGGCCGAAACCGGTCAGCATGCGCTCCACACGCGCCATCTTCGCATCGGCCGCGAACACCAGCCGCGCGCGGCGCGAGAGCTCGAGGGCCTTGCCACCGGGGGCGGCGCACAGATCGACCACCACGCCGCCCTCGGGGACGAACGCATACTTCGCGACCAAGGTGGCCGCCGGATCCTGCACGAAGAACAAGCCCTGCTTGAACGTGCCCAGTTCGGTGAGGGCCACACCGGGGCCGAGTCGGATAGAATCAGGCACCAGCGGGACCTCGTGCGTGGTCACCGCGGCGCCGGTGAGCATAGCGTCGAGCTGCGCGCGATCCACGCCATACGGGCGTACCGTGATCGATGCGGGCTCGTTGTTCATGGCCAGCAGGCGCTCGGTGTCTTCCATGCCCCAGCGGTCGACCCAGCGCGCAATCACCCACCGCGGATGCGAATACTGCTGCGCCAGCGCTTCGAGCGGCTCGGACGGTACCGGCGGTTCGATGATGTCGCGCTCGCGGTCGATACGACGCAGCACGGCGTTCACCAGCTTGCTGGCACCGATGCCATGACGGCGCTTGGTGAGCTCGACGGTCTGTCCAATCGCGGCATACGCCGGCACGCTGCCCATGTTGAGCAGCTGATAGGCTCCGAGTCGCAGCAGGTCGGCCACATCGACGTCGATCTTGGCGATACCGCCGCGCACGCGTTCGGCGAGCATGGCATCGAGACGATTGCGCGAGCGCAGCATCCCCCAGAGCAGTTCCTGGACCCAGCGACGGTCGCGCGCATCGAGCGGCCCGACATACCGCTCGAAGGCGGCGTCGAGCATGGCGCCGTTGCGCAGGTCGGCCAGCACCATGGCGGCGGCGGCGCGTGATTCGGTCACGCCCGATAGGTTCTGCGGCTTCTTCGTCACGACGGCCATCGAAAGGTTCTCACGCGGGTTCGAGCAGGTCGCCCACGGAGACACCGCGTCCGCGCGCCAACGCGGCGGCGGTCATGCGCGGCTTTCCGCTGGGCTGCACATCCATGAAGCGCACAGCGCCTTCGCCGCAGCGCACCAGCAGCCCCTCGTCGTTTGCCGAGCGTACGGTGCCTGGCGGGCTCGCCCGCGTGGGTTCGTCGAGCTCGTCGTTCGTACCGTCGCCCACCACGCGCACGCTGAACAGCTTCGTCTCCACGCCGCGCAAGCTGGCGAAGGCACCGGGACGGGGGTCGAAGGCACGCGTGACACGCGACACGTGCTCGGCCGACCAGGTGAAGTCGAGGCGGGCCATGTCACGATCGATCTTCGAGGCATACGTCGACTCGGCGGCATCCTGCGGCACGGGACGCACGATCTGCGCGTCAATCATGGCGAGCGCCTGCACGATCGCCAGCGCTCCCAATTCGGAGAGGCGGTCGTGCAACTCGCCGTAGGTTTCGTCGGCCAGGATCGGCGTGCGCAGCACGTGCAGCATGTCGCCGGCGTCGAGCGCGGGCACCATCTGCATGATCGTGATGCCCGTTTCGGTCATGCCGTCGAGAATCGCGGCCTGAATCGGCGCGGCACCGCGCAGCGCGGGCAGGATCGAGCCGTGAATGTTGAGTGTGCCGAGCGGCGGCAGATCGATGGCCGCCTTGGGCAGGATGCACCCGTAGGCGACGACCACTGAGATGTCGGGCGCGAGCGCGCGCATGGCGTCGAGGAATTGATCGCCGCGCGGCTTCTCGGGCTGCAGCACGGGGATGCCTTCTTCGAGCGCAACGCGCTTGACCGGCGACGGATCGAGCTGCGTGCGCGACCGGCCGCGCGGCTTGTCGGGCTGTGTGACGACGCCGACCACGTCATGTCCTTCGCCAATCAGCGCGCGAAGCGGCGGAACGGCGAAATCGGGAGTGCCCCAGAAGAGAATGCGCACGGGTGGGGCGGTCTCCGGTTATGCCTTCGTGTCGGGTGTCTTGGCGTCGCGCTCTTTCGGCAGGTCGCCGACGGGGAGCACACGCAGGAGCTTCGGGTACTTCGCCTTCTCGTACTCCCACTCGCGCATCGCGGCGCGACGCTTGAGCAGGCTGAGACGGTCGGTGAACAGGCGGCCGTGCAGGTGATCGATTTCGTGCTGCAGGCACCGCCCCAGCAGTTCGGTGCCTTCGACTTCGTACCACACCCCGTCGATGTCCTGCGCGCGCACGATGACGCGGGAAAACCGGTCGACGTCGGCGTAGACCTCGGGGATGGAGAGACAGCCTTCTTCCCCGCGCACCGACCCTTCCTTCAGGATGATCTCGGGGTTGATGACGACGAGCCGCGTCTCATCCACCTCGACTACCGCCAGCCGTTCGCGACGCCCCACCTGCGGGGCCGCAAGACCGACGCCCTTCGCTTTGTCCATCGTGTCGAACATGTCGTCCACGAGCCGCCGCAACTCCGGCGTGAACTGCTCGACGCGTTCTGTATCCTGGCGGAGAATCGGCGAACCCAGGACGTGAATATCGAGCAACGACACGGATACCTCAGGCCGCCGGGGTGGAGGAGCCGACACGCGAAATGCGGCCACGCTCGACAATCACCTTCGACTCGCCGGTCTTGATCGTGATGCGGTCTTCCATGCTCACCGCGCCGTCCTTGATGGCCGGGTTGATGTGCACGACTTCGCCGACCAGTCCGCCGGCCGTGACGATCTCGTCACCCTTCTTGAGGGCCTGCACCAGCTCGTTGTGCGCCTTCCGCTGCCGCTGCTGCGGACGGATGAGCACGAAGTAGAAGATCGCGAAGATCGCGCCATACATGAAAATCATGGAAGCGATCTGACTGTTGCCACCCAACTGCAGGGCGGCGAAGCTGGCAAGGACGGAGAAGCTCATGAAGGCGTCGATCGTGAGTGATAGCGGGCGAGCCAGTCACGGCTCCAGCCCTGGAACGTACCGGCCTGAACAGCGGCACGCGCATCGCGCATCAGCGCAACAAGGAAATGTACATTGTGGAGGCTCAGGAGGCGCAGTCCGAGGATCTCTTCCGACACGAACAGGTGGCGGATGTAGGCCTTGGAGAAGCGGTTGCAGGCCGAACAGGTGCACTCGTCGTCCAGCGGCCCCGGGTCGAGGCGCCAAGCGGCGTTCTTGATACTCCGGCGGCCGGTGGTCGTGAAGAAGGCGCCGGTCCGTCCCATGCGCGTGGGCGCCACGCAGTCGAACAGGTCGACCCCGCGGGCTACGCCTTCGACCAGATCCTCGGGGAACCCGACGCCCATGAGGTAGCGGGGCCGGTCGGTGGGAAGCGCCTCGTTGACCACGTCCAGCATGGCGTACATGTCGGGCTTGGCTTCACCGACCGACAGGCCGCCGATGCCTAACCCCACCCAGTCGGCGGCGTCGCGGATGGCGGTGGCCGATTCCCGCCGCAAGTCGGCGTGGATGCCGCCCTGCACGATCGGGAAGAGGGCCTGGACCGGGGTCGGGGCATCGGGGTCTTCCCGTAGCAGCCGGTCGAACTCCACCCGGCACCGCTCGAGCCAGCGGATGCTCCGCTCCATGGCCACCCGTGCCAGCCCGGCCTCGGTCTGCCCCGGCACCACGTGATCGAACTGCATGATCACGTCGGCCCCGAGGTTCCGCTCGATCCGCATGACGGATTCGGGGGTGAACTGCTGCAGCGACCCATCGAGGTGACTGCGGAACTCCACCCCCTGCTCGTTGATCGTGCGCAGCCCTTCCAGGGAGAACACCTGAAAGCCACCGGAATCGGTGAGCATCGGGCCATCCCAGTGCATGAAGCGATGCAGGCCGCCCATGGTGCGGATCATCTCGTCGCCGGGCCGCAGGCGCAGGTGATACGCGTTGGCCAGGATCATCGTGGCGCCGAGGCGCTCAAGATCTTCGGGGTCGAGCGACTTGACCGATGCCAAGGTACCCACCGGCATGAACTGCGGCGTGTTCATCACGCCATGCGGCGTCGTGAACTGGCCGGCGCGGGCGAGGCCGTCGGTGGCGTCGAGTTTGAAAGAAAAAGTCACGTGGGGAATCTACTGGCTCTCACGTGAGTTTCGGGTTGCGAGTTTGGGTGTCGAGTCGTGGGTCGCACAAACCCAGAACTCGGGACTCGAACCCGCCACTCCAAACTCACCAGCGATCGACGGAACGAAGCGCCGGACTTACAGGATGCACATCGCGTCGCCGTACGAATAGAACCGGTAGTTCTCCGCCACGGCGGTCCGGTACGCCTGCATGGTGAGGTCGTAGCCGGCAAAGGCGGCGACCAGCATCACGAGGGTGGACTTCGGCAGGTGAAAGTTGGTGACGAGACGGTCGATACTGCGGATCGCAGCGGGCGGCCGCAGGAAAATGTTCGTCTCGCCGCTAAACGGGTGGATGGCGCCATGCACATCGGTGGCCGTCTCGAGCGTACGTACACTCGTCGTGCCGATCGCCCACACCGCGTTGCCGCGCGCGCGGACGGCGTTCAGCTGCTTGGCCGTGTCGCTCGTGATCTCGCACCATTCCTCGTGCATCATGTGCTGCGACGGATCTTCGTCGCTCACCGGTCGGAACGTGCCGGCCCCGACGTGCAGGAGCACGTTCGCCATTTCGACGCCGCGGGTGCACAGCGTGTCGAGCAGGTCGGGGGTGAAGTGCAGACCGGCCGTGGGGGCTGCGACCGAGCCGACCGTATCGGCGTACACCGTCTGGTAGCGGGCGATGTCGCCCGATTCGTCGTCGCGTTCGATATAGGGCGGCAGCGGCACATGACCGTACTGCTCGATCGCACCCGCCACGTCGCCGTTGGTATGCAGGCGTACAATGCGGGTGCGTCGGGGCGTCGTCTCCACGATCTCGACCCGGAAGTCGGGGGCGATCGTGACCACGCGACCCGGGCGCAACTTGCCGCCCGGGTGAATCATCGCTTCGAAGTGATCGCCATCGACCGGACGTAACAGCAGGATCTCTGCCGGCCCGCCGTTCTCCCGCTGACCGAGCAGACGCGCGCGGAATACCTTCGTGGTGTTCACGACGATCGCATCACCGGCGGGAATCAGCCCGGCGATGTCGCGAAAGGTGCGATGCGCGATGGACCCGTCGCGCCGATCGACCACCAGCATGCGGCTCGTATCGCGCGGCTCGGCGGGACGCTGCGCGATACGCCCCTCGGGGAGCGCGTAATCGTAGTCGGACGTGCGGCTGCCCTTGCGGGGCGAAGCGTCAACGGAGTCAGGCATTGCAGTCATGGAAGCGCAGAAAGACAACCGAACCGACGCTGCAATGCAACAGCTCGGCCCGTTTTTGTCCCTCAGCGCATGAGAAATACGGTGTTGCGTGCGGTTTTTTTCTGATTTGCGAGGTCGGTGACCTCGACGCGCAGCCGGTAGCTGCCGGACGGCGCCTGCGCCATGTCCAGCGACAGGTACTCCACGAGCACCGGGAGCGCACCACCCTGTCGGTCGAAGGAGATCGTGAAGCGATCGCGCGACTGCTGCGCGCGCCCCACCGCGCGTCCGAGGTTGTCGAGCACCCGCACGGCAAAGCCCACCCCACCCGTGCGATCTTCGCGCTCGACGCTGATGGCCACGCGATACCTGGTCATGCCGTCGCGCGGCATCAGGTCGTATACCTCCCAGAGCAGGCCGACCGAGCTATTCCGGGCGAAGCTGCCCACGGTTGGCGTGATGGTGACGTCGCTCCACCGCGACGGCAGCGCTACCCCGGTCCGCAGTGCCGGCTTGTGACCCAGCAGCACGTCACTCATGCCGAAGCCGACGTTCACCGACGGATCGAGTCGGGTCATGGCGCGCGCGCCGCGCTTGCTGTCGGCTTGCAACGCTTCGACCCGCACCACGTTGATGCCCGGTCCCACGCGTCGCGTCCACACGCGGTCGACCGGCGCGTTTGTGCTGTCGCGATTGAAGGTGGACTGGTCCGACTCCATGCCGCGCACCTTCACGAACTGATCGAAGATGCGAAGGTCGATATCGACCGGCACGCGATCACGCGTGTTGGTCTTGAGCAGCGAATCGATCGGCACGCGGGCGGCGATGACGGCATCGCTGGAATCAGCGCCGGACCGGAAGCGCGCGATCCGGATGGGGATCGTATCGAGCAGGCGCGCTGCGGGCACGTTGGCGAAGGACACCGGCACCGCGTCCTTTACCCCTTCCACGTAATTGCGGTCGAACAGCGACAGACGTCCGGTGGCGAAGCCGGGCTGCAAGTCGAAAAAGAAGGTGAGTTTGCTGGTGTAATCCCACACGAGGGTGACGCCGCCGTCGAGACGCGTGCGCGTGTCGGTCGAACTGCCCGGAATCGTCATCTCGAAGTCCGGCGGTCCGTAGCGCACGTACACGTCACCGCGGTCGGTATCGGCGCCACGCAGGTCCATCTCGTCGATCGTCCAGCGGAAATCGGCGAACACCACGCGCGACAGAAACTCGAGGCGGAACTCATTCTCCTGCGTGAGCGAGAGCGGGTCACTCATCATCCAGAACCTCGCCTCGAGTCCCTCCCGCTGGGTCGGCGCCAGGCGCGACCAACTGGCCGTGTCGCCGATCTGTCCCTTCGTGGCCGTGTTCGCGCGAGGGCGCAAAATGCGCACCAGGTTTTTGAGACGGTCTGCCTCGCTCTCGTCCATGAGCACGAAGGCGCTGTCGAACGCGCGCGTGGCCTGCGTCTCATTGGCGAGCCGATGGTACGCGAGGCCGAGCGCCAACTGCGCTTGGAAGTCGAGGGGAAACTGACGGGCGCGCAACCCGGCGACGGTGGCCAGATCAGTCCACTTCTTGCGCTCGGCGTAGGCCATGTACAGGTGGCGGCTGTAGCGAAGGTTGGACGAGTCGGCGCCTACCGCACGCGAAAAGTATCCGAGGGCCGCGGCATGGTCGTTGTCGCCCGTGGGCGGTTCGATCTTGGTGGCGATCGAATTCACGTAGTCGCGCGCGTTTTTGCGATTCCAATTGTTGTTGTTCTCCAACTGCACCTTCGACATGCCGGAGGGTAGACCACGGTTCGCCAGCGCGTCATAACTGCGCCATGCGGCCATGCCGGCCATGTCGGCCGCTTCGGCCAGCAGCAGTTTTTCGCCCGAGCGCTCGGCCGCCGACAGGCCATCGCGCGCCTGCCCACTCGACGCGAAGCGCATGGTGGACACACCCGACTGGATGTTGAAGCGGCTCAGGCTGAGCCAGTACCGCGCGCTGTCGGGTGCCAGCTTCGTGGCAAGACGCAGCGCCGTGTCGGCCGCGATCAGCAGGCGGATCTTCTTCTGATCCTTTATGAAGTTCGGATCGCGCGCGCTGCGGGCCTGATTCCACTGCAGCAGGCCAAGTTGATGCCACGCCGCCGCGTCTCGCCTGTCGCGACGCACGGCGGAATCGAGCAGGGCGACCGCTTGCGCCGTGTCACCGTTTGCCGCCAGCGAATCTGCGGTCTGCGCGACGGACGGGCGCGGCGGCAAGGGCTGCGCCGCGATGGTGCGGCCGGCGACGGCGGCCGGCAGAAGCAATGCGAGTGCGAGCCGGAGGACTCGCACCGGGCTGCCGGACAGTGCGCGCATTGCCTAAAACAGGGTGGGTTGTTCGAACGCACCAAGGGGAGGGACGTAGCCTAAGTGGCGATAGGCATGGGCTGTGGCAACGCGTCCTCGAGACGTGCGCTGCAAAAAGCCGTGCTGGACCAGGAACGGCTCGTACACCTCTTCGATCGTGCCAGCGTCCTCGCCGATGGCGGCCGCGATGGTACCGAGCCCCACTGGTCCCCCGTCGAACTTCTCGATGATCGTCTTCAGCAGCCGCGCATCCATGTCGTCGAGTCCGAAATGGTCGACGTTGTTGAGCTCGAGCGCGGCTTGCGCGACCTCGAGGGTGATCCGGCCGTCGGCGCAGACCTGGGCATAGTCTCGCACGCGACGCAGCAACCGATTGGCCACGCGCGGTGTGCCGCGTGACCGCTTTGCGATCTCGTGCGCGCCGAGCGGGTCCATTTCCACTTTCAGGACCTCGCCGGTGCGTCGCACGATCACTTCGAGTTCATCCACCGGATAGAAGCCGAGTTGCTGCACGATGCCGAAGCGCGCGCGGAGTGGAGCCGTGAGCATGCCAAGCCGTGTGGTGGCACCGACCAGCGTGAACTTCTCGATGTTCATCGTCACCGTCTGCGCCTTGGGACCATCAGAGAGCCGGATGTCGATCCGGTAGTCCTCCATCGCCGGATAGAGAAACTCCTCGATGATCGGGCGCATCCGGTGGATTTCATCGATAAACAGCACATCGCCCTCACGCAGGTTGGTGAGAGGGCCGACGAGATCGGCGGGCTTTTCGAGCGCGGGGCCGGAGGTGGTGGTGAGGTTCACCCCAAGCTCGCGGGCCATCAGATCGGCGAGTGTGGTCTTGCCGAGCCCCGGCGGGCCGAAAAAGAGGGTGTGATCGAGCGGCTCCTTTCTGGCGCGGGCGGCCGCGATGGCGATGCCGAGGCTGTCCTTGACCTTCTTTTGGCCGATGAATTCGACCAGTCGTTGGGGGCGGAGGGACAGTTCGACGACGCTCTCGTCGGCGAGGGCTTCCGGCGTGGTGATTTCAGCGCGGCTCATATGGTGCAATATACGATGCCGCCGGGGCCCGAGCCGTCGGCTGGGGGGTACTGGAGGGGGGCGGCGTGCAGCATGCGGCGTGAACGTCGGCGGCGCTCCCCTCAGCGTTCCCGCTCGGATTGCGTAAATTTCACGGAGTGACCCGCGACGCCGTCGTGTGGGCTCCCGTTCGTCCTGTTCCCAGGATCTGTCATGTCCCGTCGTACCTCTGCCCTTTCGCTGGCTGGAATCGCCGTGGTGCTCAGCGCCACGACGGCATTCACCACGCCTGCCCGCCCGGTGCGTACCACGCCGCTGACCCGCGTCGCTCCCGCTGCCACGCCCGTGAAGGGCAAGGGTGCGACGGCGCTGGTGGAAGAAGCGGTGAACATCGATTGGCGGGTGCTTGCTGGCCTCGATTATACGAACGGCAAGTCAACCGATACGCTCAAGAAGCTCGAGGGCAAGCTGGTGCGCATCCCCGGATTCGTGGTGCCGCTCGACGACTTTCAGGAAGAGGGGGCCGAGTTCCTGCTGGTGCCGTACTACGGCGCCTGCGTGCACACGCCGCCGCCGCCGCCGAATCAGATTGTGATGGTGGAGATGGGGGGCAAGAAGGCCATCAAGCTCAACCTGTTTGATGCCGTCTGGATGTCGGGGCGCCTCAAGATCGCCTCGGTTGAGAGCCCATATGGCACGGTGGGCTACCAGTTGGAAGGGCTCAAGGTCGAACCCTATTCGTCGAAATGAGTGCAGGGATCTCCGGGTCAGCTCCCGCCGGCGCTGGTCCCGACGGGACCCCGGCGGTGGAGCTGTCCGCGTTGCGCTTTTCGTACAAGACGGGGCGCGACGTCCTGGCCATTGATTCGCTGCGGATCGATCGCGGCGAGACGGTGTTTCTGCATGGGCCGAGTGGTAGTGGCAAGACAACGCTCCTCGGCCTTCTGGCGGGTGTGCTGCAGGCCACGAGCGGCAGTGTGCGGGTGCTGGGGGAAGACTTTTCCACGATGTCCGGCGGCGCGCGCGATGCATTCCGCGCCCGGCATCTGGGCTACGTGTTCCAGATGTTCAACCTGATCCCCTACCTACCGGTGCGGGAGAACATCCTGCTGCCGGTGCGGCTCGAGCCGGCGCGTCGGGCGCGACTCGCGGGCCGTACGCTCGACGACGCGGTGCGCGACATCGCGTCGCAACTCGACATCGAGCAGTACCTCGACTCCCCGATCGCCGAGTTGAGCGTGGGGCAACAGCAGCGTGTTGCCGCCGCCCGCGCGCTCATGGGGAGTCCTGAAGTCGTGATCGCCGATGAGCCGACCAGCGCGCTCGATACCGACCGTCGCGAGCGCTTTCTCAAGTTGCTGTTCGCATCGTGCGAAAAGGCGCGGGCCACGCTGGTGTTCGTGAGTCATGATCACACGCTCATGCCGCTCTTCTCGCGCACGGTGGAACTGATGGAGATCAATCGCGCGGCCAAGGTCGGAGCAGACGCATGACGGGTTTCGCATGTCGATGATCCTGCGTCTCGCCCTCACGTCGCTGCGGAGCCGGCTGCTGACGACCTCGCTGACGGTAGCGTCGATCGCGCTGAGCGTGACGCTCCTGGTCGGCATCGAGAACGTGCGTGCCGGCGTTCGCGACAGCTTCGCCGGCACGATTCGCGGCGTCGACCTGATCGTCGGCGCGCGCGGCGGCACGCTGCAGGTGCTGCTCAGCTCCGTGTTCGGCATCGGCTCGCCGGCGGGATCGGTGAAGCTGTCCACGATGGAGCGATGGAAGGCGCATCCCGCCGTCAAGTGGGTGGTCCCGTACTCGCTCGGTGACAGTCATCGTGGCTTCCGCGTAGTGGGCACGACCCCGGAGTTCTACGAACGCTACCGCTTCCGCAAGGATGGTCGGATCGTGTTCGTGTCCGGGCGCGCGGCGGTGGCTGATACGGAAGTGGTGATCGGGAGCGAAGCGGCGGAAAAGCTGGGCTACCGGATCGGCTCGCCGGTGGTGGTGGTGCACGGGCTCCGCGACATCGGTACGTCGAGCCATGAGGCGCATCCGTTCACGGTCGTCGGGATTCTCGGGCGCACGTTCACGCCGATCGATCGGTCGGTGTACGTGACGCTGGAGGGGATCGAGGCGATGCATGCGGAGGAGGCTGGCGTCGCTGGGTCGTCGACGGCGTCGGCGGAGGGAGCAGGAGGGAGGGTATCAGGGGGGAGGGGGCAGGGGGAAACCGCGCCAGAGCCCACGGCGCAAAGAAGCGCCAAGGCGGCGGCGATTATCGCGGCGAACAAGCAGCGGGCGGCGGCGATGGCGCCGCCTGCGGGGACGCCGCTGGTGATGCCGGGGGCTGAGCCGCCTCCCGGTACGACGCTGGTGATGCCGGGTGCGAGCCCGCCACCGGGCACGCCGCTGGTGATGCCGGGCGCTGAGCCGCCGCCGAGTGCGCTGCCTGAAGTGAGGGCGGCGCCGGTGGAGCAGAAGGCAGCGACGAAAGACGTCGTGCCTGCGCCGGTGGAGGCTGAACCGACGCATGATCACGGCGACGATCAGATCACGGCGTTTTTCGTGGGGACCAAGAACCGGTTCGAAGCGCTGATGCTGCAGCGTGAGATGAACACCGATCTCGTGGAGCCGCTCACGGCGGTCATTCCCGGTGTGGCGCTCGGCGAGCTGTGGCAGAACATCGGCAGCGCCGAGGTTGGCCTGCGGGTCATCGCCATTTTTGCCGTGGCGATCGGGTTGACCGGGATGCTCGTCGCGCTGTACTCGTCGCTCGAGGCGCGCCGTCGCGAGATGGCGATTCTGCGCGCGGTGGGTGCGGGTCCCCGCATGATCATCTCGCTGCTCGTGCTTGAGAGCGGGCTGCTGGCGCTGCTGGGGTGCATCATCGGCGTGGCTGCGGTCTACATCGGGTTGTTCTTGGCGCAGGGGCCGATCGAACAGCGCTTCGGTTTGCATCTCGCGCTGCATCCGCTCCGCGCCACGGAATGGACCTATCTCGCCGTCGTGATGGGCGCGGGCGTCGTGATCGGCTTCGTGCCGGCATGGAAGGCTTACCGGACGTCGCTTGTGGATGGATTGAGTCCGCGGGCCTGACGTACTGCTTACCACTTTACCGAATCTCAACACTTCGCATGCGTACACACGCCGTTCTCGCTCTCCTGCTCACGACCGCCGGTTCCGCCGCTGCGCAGCCTGGTCGTGGCCCGTCACCGGTCGCCAAGAACATGCAGGCGCTTCCGGTCTCTCCCGCGCCGGACTACGTCCGCAAGGATGCACCGACTGATCCTGTCATCCTGAACCTCTGGGAAGAGGGGATGCAGCGCTCGCAGGCCGGCGCACTTGCGCAAACGTTGCTCGACTCCGTCGGCCCGCGTTTGACCGGGTCGCCGAACATGAACCGCGCGCAGGATTGGCTGCTGGCCACATACAAGCAGTTCGGTGTGTCGGCGCGCAAGGAGCAGTACGGCACCTGGAATTCGTGGAAGCGAGGTGCGGCGTTCGCGCAGATCACGGCGCCGCGCGTAAAGGCGCTGGAGATCAACATGCTGTCGTGGAGCGGCCATACGGCGGGCAAGTGGGCCGAAGGCGGCGTGGTGATCGTGAAACCGTATCAGTCACCCGAAGAGTTTGCGGCGTGGTTGCCGAGTGTGAAGGGCAAGATCGTGCTGGCGTCGGCACCGCGTCTCACCTGCCGTCCGGCGGCGCAGATGGCGGAGTTCGCGATGCCGAGCACGCAGGCGTCGCTCGACTCGCTGCAGCGTGATCTGTCGGCCACGTATCAGGGCGTGACGCAGCGTGTGCCGACGTTCTACAGCGACGTGAAAGCAGCTGGTGCCGTTGCCGTGTTCGAGTCGAACTACTCGCAGTATCCGGGCGTGAACAAGATTTTCGGCTCGCCGCGCAATGCCGCCATCACCACGTTCGATGTGGGCTGCGAAGACTATGGCATGCTGTTCCGCCTCGCGCAGAACAACCAGGGTCCGAAGGTGCGCGTGATGGCGGAGGCGGAAGCACTCGGCGACCAGCCGGTGTTCAACGTCATCGCCGAGATCAAGGGCGCCACGAAGCCCGACGAATACGTCGTGCTGTCGGCCCACTTCGACAGTTGGGAAGGACACTCGGGCGCGACCGATAATGCCACGGGTTCGATCACCATGATGGAAGCGCTGCGCATTCTGAAGACGGTGTATCCGAAGCCGTCGCGCACGATTGTGGTGGGGCATTGGAGCGGCGAAGAGCAGGGACTGAACGGCTCCGGCTCGTTCACCGCTGATCATCCGGAAGTCGTGAAGGGGCTGCAGTTCGCCTTCAATCAGGACAACGGCACGGGCCGCGTGGTGAGCACCGGCCCGGGGCTGCATCCGGAGAACGGCCCGCGTCTCGCCCAGTACATGGGCCAGATGCCGTCGCAGCTCACGCAGTACATCCGCCTCTCGGGCCCGTCGGGGATCGGTGCCGGATCGGACGACGCATCGTTCCGCTGCTGGGGCGCGCCGGCGGTCGGTCTCGGTGGTCTCAGCTGGGATTACAGCAACAGCACGTGGCACACGAATCGCGACGCGTTCGACAAGATCATCGTCGATGATCTCAAGCACAACGCGACGCTGACGGCGATGTTCGTGTATCTCGCCAGCGAGGATGCCGAGAAGAGCTCCCGCGTGCTGGTGGACCCGATTCCCGGGGGGCGTCCGGGGCAGGTGATCACGGTACCGAGTTGTGGGAAGCCGATGCGGGACGCAAGTCAGTACAGGAGATAGCCACTGACACGCACGTGAGTTCGGAGTCGCGAGTGAGAGTTGCGAGTCGT
>CANGXK010000015.1 GCA_947457715.1 Gemmatimonadota bacterium | reverse complement strand
GTACCGAGCGCACCTTCACGCGCCTCGACGTCGGCAAGCAGCACCGCAAGGTCCCGCTCGCCGTGCGGCAACCGTTCCTCCGCGCGCACGATGACGTCTTCCGGCAAGAGGAGGCGACGGGCGATGCTGAGGCCATAGCTGCGCCCGGGGATGCCCTTGAGCAGCCGATAGGTCGGTGCCAGCTGCACCGCGTCAAACTGCAGCGAGGCGTTCACGACGCCGTCGACTTCCGTCGCGAGCAACTTGAGCTGCCCGAGGTGCGTCGTCGCGATCGTCGTCGCGCAACGACGCGTCAACGTTTCGAGAATGGAACCGCCGAGGGCCGCGCCTTCCGCCGGATCGGTGCCAGACCCGAGCTCGTCGATCAGCACGAGCGAGTCGGGTGTCGCCGATCGCAGAATCTCGCCGAGATTCTTGAGATGCGCACTGAAGGTCGACAGGCTGGCTTCGATGCTCTGCTCGTCGCCGACGTCAGCGAACAGATCGTCGAACACGGGCAGACGACTCGTGGCACCGACGGGGACAGGCACGCCCGACTGCGCCATGGCGCTGAGCAGGCCGATGGCTTTGAGCAGCACCGTCTTGCCGCCCGTGTTCGGACCGGAGACGAGCAGTGTGCGCTCCTGCTCGAACATCGTCAGATCGAACGCGACCACGGGCGTCCCCCGTGACAGCAAAAGCGGGTGTCGGCCGTCCACGATGGCGAGCCCTTCTGCCGGCGTGCAGAACGCCAGCGCCGCGCAACTGGCTTCGATGGCGTAGCGCGCGCGCGCGTACAGCGCGTCGAGCGCGACCAGTGCATAAAAGGCGGCAATCAGCTGATCGTGATACGGGTGTAACTGCTCGGTCAGGTCACGCAGCACCCGCTCGACTTCGCGCTGCTCCTCAATCTCGAGTTCGCGAACGCGGTTGCCGAACTCCACGGCGGCTGGCGGCTCCACGAAGATGGTGGCGCCCGTGCCCGAGCTGTCGTGCACGATGCCGCCGACGTAGCCGCGGGCCTCACGACGCATCGGAATGACCCAGCGCCCGTTGCGCATGGTGACCGACAGATCGCTCACCTGATGATGCGACTCGAGCTTGGCCATTTCGCGCTCGAGCAATCGCACCAATTCGCCTTCGGCCTGTCGCATTTCCTTGCGGACCCGGCGCAGGGTGGGCGAGGCATCGTCTCGCACCGTGCCGTCGTCGGCAATCGCCCGCGCGATCGTTTCTTCCAGGGCGCGGAGATCGATCAGCTGGTCGAGATAGGCCTGCAGATACGCGACGGTGATGCGCGGACGCCGGGGATCCCGGAGCGCGTCGCGCACACGACGCGACGAGCGCATGAGCATCGCGCCCTGCAGCAACTCGATGGCCGTCCAGGTGAGGCCTTCGATGCGCAACCGGCGCAGCGGTTCACCGAGCTCGGGGATCGGCTCGGTGGGCCACGGGAGATCGGACGCGACGAGCGCGCGCATTGCGCCGACGCGCGCGTGCTCCGCTTCTATCCAATCGCGATCGCGACGCGGGGCGAGCGCCCGCACGGCGGCGGCGCCAGGCGCCGAGTTCGCGCGTCCGGCAACGTGGGCGAGCATCCGTGGGTACTCAAGGATGCCGAGGGCATGCGCGTTCATCATGCCGAGGGAGGCCGTCGGCGTGAGTCCGGACTGAAACGGCACGAACCCGGACCGCCGAGGGCGCTAGTCCGGGTTCGAAGCGTGCTGTATGCTGTCATTCGGCTTGCCACGACGTATCGTGCGTTGTCGTTGTCACCCGCGCGCGAGTTCCTCGCGAACGATTGCGTTGATCGTACCGCCTTCGACGCGCCCCTTGAACGGCGGCATCACCTTCGCCATGACGGCGCCGATGTTGGCCGCCCCACCCTGGATGGCTGCGCGAACGGCTGCACGCAGTTCCTCAGGGTCGACTTCAGGGGGCAGGTATGCTTCGAGCGCCGTCACCTCGCTCTGCTCTTTCTCGACCAGGTCGGTTCGTCCTGCTTTGCCGTAGAGCTCAACGGATTCCCTCCGCTTCTTGATCCCCTTGCGGATGACGTCAACGACGTCATCGTCAGAAGCATCACGACGGAGTTCGATCTCGCGGTTTTTGACCTCGGCAATGATCATCCCAAGGAGGAGCACGCGATCCTTCAGCTGCTCCCGTCGTGCATTGGCTTGATCACGCTGCAAACGCGGCAGCAACGAACCGCCGGCCTCCACGGAACGGCTCACCCGTTACGGGTGCGCCGATTCTTGCGGACAGCCGCGTTCATCTTGCGCTTGCGCTTCTCCGAGGGCTTCTCGTAATGACGATGCTTGCGCAGGTCGGACAGAATGCCGGCCTTCTCGCACTTCTTCTTGAAGCGCTTGAGCGCACGCTCAAAATTCTCGTCCTCGTGGATGATGACTTCGGACAAACGAAACCTCGTAAATGATGGCGTGGCAGACACGTTACGTTATCGAACGACAGCCTTAAATCCTACCCGAAACAGGCGGGGAGGTCAAGGAGCAAACCACGCGAATTCCCGAGCGAAGCGGTCAATTATCCCGGCGGCCAGTGCATCGCCCGGCCGCCGAGCACATGCAAATGGAGATGATGGACGGTTTGCCCTCCGTCATTCCCCGTATTGACCACCACCCGATACCCCGAATCTGCCAGCCCCTCCACCCGAGCGACCTCGGAAGCCAGCAGCATCAGCGCGCCGAGTTCGGCGGCGTCCGTTGCCTCAGCCAGAGACGCGACGTGACGACGGGGGATCACCAGCAGGTGGGACGGTGCCTGTGGGTTCAGATCCCGAAACGCGACACCGTACGCATTGCTCGCCACGAACGTGCTCGGAATGAGGCCGGCGGCGATGCGACAAAAAACGCAGCGGTCTGTCATCAGGACTTGGGATTGGAAGGAGAGGCACCAAGGGCCGTTCGGGCGACCGCGACCGCGGCCACGGCCGCGGTTTCAAAGCGAAGCACCGTCGGTCCGAGCCGGACGGGACGAAACCCGGCGGCAACCAGCGACGCCAGTTCATCGGCTTCGATCCCACCCTCGGGGCCGATGGCCAGCACCAGCGGGGCGCGAAGTGCTGCGGCGCGAGGGCCAATCATCGGCGCACCGGCCGGATCCAGCACCAGCCGGTCACCGGGCGGTGCCGCGAGCAAGGCACCCTCCAGCGTGGCGTCCGGGAACAGCTGCGGCAGCCACGCGCCCTCGCTCTGGGCCAGCGCGCCGGCCATGCGCGCCGCGACCTTCTGCTGGAAATTGAGGCCCTCGCCCCGCGGCGACACGCTCCGTGACCGACGCCACAGGATGGGCCGCCAGCTCGTGCATCCGAGCTCGCAGGCCTTCTCCGCCAACCACAGCATCCGGTCGCGATCGGCGACGGGCACGAGGAGGTGCACCTCGGGAAGGGGCGCGACGCGCTCGACGACGGAAATCTCGATGTGCGCCTGCGACTTCGTGAGACGCACGAGCTGTCCCTCACCCACGGTCCCCTGCCCGTCACGGACGCCGACGACCGCGCCCGAGTCGAGACGCAGCACGCGCATGTGCCGTGCCGCAGGCTCGTCGAGCACACACGTCGTCCCGACCGAGAACGCCTCCGTGGTGACAAAGTTTGGGCAACCGGCGCCTACGCCCTCGCGATCGAGACCGACCACCAGATGTCCTCCGCATCCTCGTCAAGCACGCGCCAGCCCGTCTGCTCGAGCACGGCGAGCATCTCGGCGCGCTCCTCCTGCAGAATGCCGCTGAGGATCGCACCGCCGTCAACGGTCAGCGACTCGGCGATAATCGGCAACAGGTCCTTCAGGACCGACGAAATGATGTTCGCCAGCACGACACGAACCGGTGCCAACAGCGGAAGCAGCACGCCGGCATCGGCCTCGAACACGTGCACGCGGCCAGCGACCCCATTGCGAAGCACGTTCTGCTCAGCGTCGGGGATTGCCTCACCATCGAGCTCGACGGCGTAGACGCGAGAGGCGCCCAACTTCGCCGCCGCGATCGCGAGCACCGCACTCCCGGCGCCGAGGTCGGCAACGATATCGCCGTCGCGCATGACAGTAGGTAGCAGCCGCACCACTCCGCGCGTCGTGGCGTGTTCGCCTGTGCCGAACGCCATCCCCGGCTCGATGACAATCGTCCGCGCCGGATCGCACCCATGGGCGAGCCAGGGTGGCGTTACGGTAAGGGAGCCTAAATCATGCGCATTGATGCGCGACTTCCAGGCCTCGCTCCAATCGATATCGGGCACCGGCGCCGTCTCGATAGTCACGCCCTCGTCGGCCTCCGTGAGCGCGATGTGCACCGCCAGGAGATCGGTCGATGGTGGGAAATGCGTAACGAGCGACAAGCCGTCTTCATGGACCCCCTGCGCGCCCACGGCAAAGAGCGCGGCGAGACACGCATCGCGACTCCCGCTGTCGCTTCCGGGCGCGACCCGGACACTGGTCCAGCGGGAGGACGCATCAAGCACCGAGCACCTCCTTCATCTTCGACCAGAAGCCCTTCTCGCGCTGCAGTGGCGCCTGTGCCTGCAGGACCGCAAGACGCTCGATCACCACCTTCTCTTCGCCTTCAACGTCCTGCGGCGTCCACAGCTGCACCTTCACGTGGAGGTCGCCCGTTCCGCTGGCGTTCACGCGTGGCAACCCGCGCCCGCGCAGGTGAAAGACCATTCCGCTTTGGGTTCCCGCCGGCACGCGCAGCGAGAGATCACCCGTCAGGCCCGGCACGCGGATATCGGCCCCGAACACCAACTGCGAGTAGGTCACCAGCGCCTCGCAGAACAGATCCTCTCCCTCGCGGTCAAACTGTTCATTGTCCTCAACCTCGAACAGCACGAGCACGTCGCCCCGTGTGCCTCCACGCGGTCCCACATTGCCGGCGCCACGGAGCGTCATGTACTGCCCCGTCGCGACACCGGCCGGCACCTGAATCTTGAGCGTGCGTTCGGCGCGCGCCCGTCCCTCACCGCGGCACTTCTTGCACGGGGAGGACACCACGACCCCTTCGCCCGCACACGTCGGACACGGGGCGACGGAGACGAACTGTCCGAAGAACGAACGCTGCGCCCGGCGCACCTCGCCCGCGCCGCCACAGGTGTTGCACGTCTGCGGTTTGGTACCGGGTTCGGCCCCCGAGCCTTCGCACTTCTCGCAGGCTTCGAGCACCTTGAGCACGACCGTTTTTTCGATGCCGGTCGCGACCTCTGCCAGCGTGAGCGGCAGTGGCAGCTTCACGTCGGCGCCGGCTCGTGACCCGTTCCGCCGTCCGCCACCCTGCCCGCCAAACATCTCGCCGAAGCCGCCGAAGTCGCGCATGAAGATGTTCAGCGCCTCCGACAGGTCGACGTGTTCGTACTGCTGCTGCTGCGCACCTCGAAGACCGGCCTCACCATACCGGTCGAACGCCGCGCGCTTCTGCGGATCGCGCAGCACGTCGTAGGCCTCGGTGATCGTCTTGAACTTCTCCTCGGCCTCCTTCGCGCCCGCGTTGCGGTCGGGGTGCCACTGCATCGCCAGACGACGATACGCCTGCTTGATGTCGTCGTCGGATGCATCGCGCGGCATACCCAGCACCGCGTAAAAATCGGCCATATCGAAAACCCGGAAAAACGCGCTGCCGGAAGGCGGCGCAGTCGAACGACGGGAGCCCGTTACCGGGCGCCCGTCAGTGAATTCACAGTCGGACTGAAATACCTACGGGAAATATCGACGGCTTCGCCCGCCTGAAGCGAGGGGCGACCGGTCAGCAGAGGAGATCGGACACAAGTCGGGACGTGTGCCCCACCAGCGCAATGACCTTGTCGTACGGCATCCGTGTCGGACCGATGACCCCGATCACTCCGCTCAACGACCCGGCCCGATACTCGGCCGTGACGACCGTAAACGGCTCGAGCCGCGGATCGCCATGCTCATTGCCGATCGTAATCGAAATCCCGTTCGCCCCGGGCTTTGCCTCGAGCAACGAGGCAACTTGTTGTCGGGTTTCCGTGAGCTCGATCAACTGCCGTAGCCGTTCGCCGCTCGCGAACTCAGGCTGGTCCGCCAGGAGCGATGGCTGCCCCAGCACCACCGTCTCCAACGGGTCGGCCGCCCTCCCGAACACCTGCTCGCCTTCCTGCACGAAGATGTGCAGCAGTTCGGCCGTTTCCGGCTTCAGATGCACATCCCGCAATCGCGACGCGAGCGTCGTCCGAACCTGCTCCAGCGTGAGCCCGGCCAAGCGCTCGTTGAGCACGATCGTCACTTCCATCAACGCTTCGTCGGCGATCACGCCGGGGACTTCCACGAACACGGTCCGTACCGCACCGCCGTGCAGCGTGAGCACCATCAACAGCCGTTCTGACGAGATGCGCACCAACTCCACCTGGCGCAGCGTGGCCCGCTCGAAGCGAGGACCAAGCGCAACCCCGAGCTCCTGCGTCAAGATGCCGAGCGATTGCGCCGCACGACGGAGAATCGCCTCGATGGCCGAGCCGCCGGCCGAGATATCGGCGTGCAGACGGCGCTGAGCGTCTCCGGTAATCGTCTCCACCCGCATGAGCGAGTCGACGTACACCCGATACGCTTTGTCGGTAGGCACGCGTCCGGCCGATGTGTGCGGATGGAAGAGGAATCCCTTCTCCTCCAGATCGCTCATGGTGTTCCGGATGGTCGCCGGGGAAATGCCCAAGCCGAAGCGCCGCGACAACGTGTGCGAGCCTGCGGGCTCGGCCGTTGCCACGTAGCTGTGGATCACTGCTTCCAGTACCTGTCGCTCCCGTTCGGAGAGCTCCCCGCTATTCGCCATAAGTCTCACGCTACAAACGACTTCGGAGTGCTGTCAAGTCAGCGGCCAAGGCATCGAGCCGTAGCCACCCGGAGGCGGTGCACCGAAAACGCGAATCGGTGGTTCCTGGGACGGACTCGATCCACCCCTGCCGACGCCACGTGGCAACGCGGGCTTCCTCACCTTCCCGAAGCTCCAGCCCGTCGATCGTGCGCAATCCAAGGTACACCATCTCCGCCTCACGGTTCTGACTGGTTAGCGTTTCCGCCCCCGCCAGGGGATCGCGTCCGCTCTTGAGCGGCGACTCCCAGGCGGTCAACGCTGAGTGGTTCCAGCGGCGCGCCGAGCCGTCGAAGCCATGCGCAGAAGGCCCGACGCCGAGATAGGGCACATTCTGCCAGTAGGCGCTGTTGTGACGCGCTCGCCGTCCGGGCCGTGCAAAGTTCGACACTTCATAGTGCTCGAAGCCCGCAGCGCGCAGTCGGTGATGCGACTCGAGAAACTGACGCTCGTAGACTTCCTCCGGCGCTTCCTCCACCTCGCCACGCGCCGCCCATCGCCCGAGCGGCGTATGCGGTTCGATCGTGAGGCCGTACAGCGAGATATGATCGGGCTCGAGGGCGAGGAGCCGTGTGATGTCTGCGCTCCAGTCGCGCCCGAGCGTGTCCGGTGCGGCAAAGATCAGATCGAGCGACATCGCCTCGATCCCGCCCACACGCAGTGCCGCCACAGCACGCTCAGCGGCGGCGGCGTCATGCACGCGATGCATCCACGCGAGCACGCGATCATCGAAGCTCTGCAGCCCGAGACTGACGCGATTCACGCCGGCTCGACGCCACGCGGCGACCGCTTCTGCCGACACATCCTCCGGATTCGCCTCGAGCGTCACCTCGGCGCCGTCCGTGAAACGCACGTGCCGATGCAACACCTCGAAGAGGCGCTCGATGCCCTCGCCGCCAAGCCGTGACGGCGTGCCGCCGCCGAGGTATAGCGTCGTCAGCGCGTCGCACTCGTCCACGGCGTGCCGGACACGGAGCTCGGCGTCGACCGAGGCGGCGAATTCCCGCCACGGCACGTTCTTGCGAACGGCGATCGCGAAGTCACAGTAGCTGCAGCGTCGAGCACAAAACGGGACATGCAGATAGAGATGTCGATACCCGACGCGGCTGGGTGTCGGTCGGCTCACGAGGCACTGATTGACGGGTGTACCTGCCCCGTCGGACTGAAGTGCACCAGACCATCGATTTCAAGGGCACTCAACACGGCGGCCGCCTCACGAGGACGCAGCTGTGCGGCCGCGGCAACCTGCTCGACGTCGCGCGCACCGCTCTGCAGCGCGTCCCAACACCGCGCGGCGTCTCCATCGAGCGTGAGGTGCGTCGACGTGGACCGATCGACGCGCAGCAGCGCGAGCACGTCGTCAACGGCCAGAATCGGCTCGGCGTGCATCTTGAGCAGCGCGTTACTCCCCACCGACGACGCCTGATCGATGGCGTTCGGTACACAGGCGACCGTTCGATTCAGCTCGAGGGCATAATCCGCCGTGATCAGCGCGCCGCTGCCCTTCCCGGCCTCCACCACCACCGTCACGTCGGCCAGGGCGGCAATCAAACGATTACGCCGAGGGAACGTGCCGCCGTGTCCTGAGTCGCCGGGCTTCTGCTCGGTAAGCAGCAGCCCGTCGCGCGCGATGCGGTCCTGCAGCGTGCGATGCGAGCGCGGGTAGTGCACATCGAGTCCGGTGCCAAGCACCGCGACCGTCCGTCCGCCGACGGCAAGGGCAGCTTCATGAGCGGCGCCGTCAATGCCGCGGGCCAAGCCACTCACGACCGTGACGCCCGCGCGAGCGCAGGCCGTGGCGATCGCCCGTGCCACGCGAAGGCCGTACGCCGACGCCGCGCGGGTGCCCACGATCGCGACCGCCGGCGGATGCGCGCTGGCCAACGTGCCCTGCGCGTAGAGAACGGAGGGGGCATCGGAGAGTTCGAGCAATCGCGCTGGATACCCGGGACGTCCGGCAAGCAGCGCTGCCCCGCCGAGGCGCTGGAGCGATGCCAGTATCTCGTCGCTCTCGCGCCACGCGGCTTCACGCCGATCCGCGGCGACGTGCTGCAGTGCCCGCGTGGCGTCGCCGTGCTGCGCGAGCAATCGCGCAACACCCACCTCGCCCACACCGGCGAGCTGTCGCAGCGCGATCGCGTCACGCCGCGGCGTCAGCGGCTCCCTAGGGAAGGAACTGTGCATCGCGCGCCGGCTTCTCCGCTTCGACACGCATGGCGAGCAGCTCACGCCACCACGCATCGAGCACCACGTCGAGCCCCATGCGTCCGGCGGCACTGATCGCGTACTTGCCGAATGCACCGGGAGCGTCGATCTCCGGCACGTAGTGTTCACCCAGCAGATCGAGCTTGGTGAACACAACGCAATACGGCTTGGCGGCGAGCTCTGTCGAGTACGAGGAAATCTCGTGGCGCAGCTGATCGAATTCGGCCTGCCAGTCTTCAGCGTCGATCGGGATCATGAACGCCAGCATGCGGGTGCGCTCGATATGACGCAGGAAGCGAAGGCCGAGTCCCTTGCCCTCCGACGCACCTTCGATGATGCCCGGAATGTCGGCGACCACGAACGAGCGGTGGTCGCTGAGCGGCACGACGCCGAGGTTCGGTGACAGCGTGGTGAACGGATAATCCGCGATCTTCGGGCGAGCCGCCGAGATCACCGACAGCAGCGTACTCTTGCCCGCATTGGGCTGTCCGACGAGACCGATATCGGCGATCAGCTTGAGCTCGAGTTCGAGCGTTCGGGCTTGCCCTTCCTCGCCCGGCTGCCACTCGCGCGGCGACTGGTGCGTGGGCGTGACGAAGAACGAATTGCCCTTGCCGCCGCGACCTCCCTTGGACACGAGGATGGTGTGTCCGTCCTCCATGACTTCGCCCAGAAACTCCTGCGTCTCGGCGTCGCGGACCACGGTGCCGGGCGGCACCGGGAGTACGATATCCTCACCCGAGCGGCCCGTCCGATTCGAGCCTTCGCCGTGTTGTCCGCGCTCGGCCTTCCAGGCGTCCCGGTACGTGTAGTCGAGCAGCGTGGTCAGGTTGCGGTCACCACGCACGATGACGTCGCCGCCACGTCCACCGTCGCCGCCGTCGGGACCACCCATCGGCGCGAATTTTTCGCGACGGAACGAGGTCTGCCCCGAACCACCAGTGCCTGCTTCGACTTTGACGAGTACGCGATCTACGAACATGAATTACTTCCGAAACGAGAGAGGCAGCCGACCACTGAGGCGCCGCCAGAAACCTGCGAAGACACTGCGTCCTGATTGACCGGTCGCCCTACTTGCCCTGCACCCGCGCCCACAGTCCCTGATAGCGACGCATATCGTCGGCGGCGATCAACGGCGCGACGACGGCGAGTGCGGCCGTGACCACGTCGGCGGCCGCCCCCGCATTCAGGGCCCCATGCAAATGGGAATGCAGCTGCCGATCCTGTCGCGCGATCGCGCAGGCCGCCACCACGCATAACTCGCGTCGCGCCAAGTCGAGAAACGGTCGCCCGAGCACCTTACCGTAGCCCTCCGTGATCATCCAGCGATCGAGCGCCGGATGAAGACCGCGAACGTTCACGCGCAACCGATCGTAGAACGCGCCATACACCGTGGCGCACGTGTCCTCGCCACGCTGCGAAAAATCCGTCACGTCGCGCTCTCCGTCGTCAGCCGGCGACGGCGCACGGCGTCCCGAGATTCTCCGCCAGTCCCGCGCCGCGTTGAGCGCCCGCGGGAAGCCCGCGAACAGATACGTTTGCAGTATGACCTCTTCAACCCAGACTGGATCGACGACCCCAACAACCGCTGCAAGCTCTGCGCGTACGTCGGTTTCGCTGCCGCCGGCGAGCATCGCGGCCAGACGAACGAGGGCAGCCGTCTCCGCATCAAGTATCCTGAGTGTAACAGCCGCACCCATTGCCGCTGTCATCGAATCGACGCCGGCAGGGTCACGGGACCGTGGCGGCGGGCGGGCGCGCCGAGCGGCGCCGCGCTGACGAACCCGTCCTCGACCTTGCGGGCGAACCCGATACCGCGGTCGATGATCGCGAACGTGTGCACGCCCTCCGCGCCAACCGTGCAAACCACGTTACCGCCGACCGCTTCCATCAGGCGCGTGTCGAACCGATCACTGCCTCCAACAAGAAAGGGCTGCGATGTCATCGCGTGCAGGAAGCGCCGGCTCGGTTCGTCGCCGCGCTGGGAAGCGTGCGCCAGCCGCGCGTAGGACAGTGCCATATTCGCGAGGGGTAGCGAGAAGGCCGTGACGCCGCAGCCATCGACGCCGACGCCGATCTGCGTGGGCGTCATTCCAGCCCACGCCGCGACCGTGACGAGCGCCGCGCGCTGCACGGCATGTGATACCCGCTCGTATCCGGCGGGCGGTTCGCCCAGCAACACCGCGCGCGCTCCAGCAGCGTGCCGGCGGCATCCACGACCGCCGCGTGGACATGATGCCGCGACTCGACCGCGCCGCCGCGTGTGACGACCACGTCGAAGCTCCGCTCCCGAAGCGCTGGCGCGAATTGCACCGGAGCCAACGAGAACGTGTACGGCCCATCTGAGGACGGCCCGTCCGAGGCGACGGGGGGCGCTCCGGCGCCGGAAAAGATCGATCGAGTCTCACTCACCCCTGAAAGATAACCATGGCGAGGGATCCGAGACGGTCCACGGGATCAGACGCCCGTGTTCAGCGGCCGGTAGTCCCTGACGAGCGTCGTGCGGCCAACAACACGCCCGTCAGAATCAGGGCACCGCCGCCAACCGTCCCCAGCCCAGGCACCTCGGCGATTCCCGGGAGCAGCGCGGCCAACAGAGTGGCGCCGATCGGCTCGCCGAGCGTCGTCAGGTTCACCACGAAGGCCGGAAGATGGCCGAGCGCCCAGTTCATTCCCGTGTGCCCCAGAAGCATCGGGCCGATGGCGAGTCCCGCGAAGATGGCCAGCTCGCGGGGCGGCGGCGGCACCAGCGCTTCCCGGCTGGCCAAGGCGATCACGAGGCAGGTGACGAAGGCGGCCCCATAGGCGATCGACACGTAGGGCCACACCCCGACCCGCAGGCGAAGCTTCCGCCCGATCAGGTAGTACAGGGCGGCGGTGACGGCACCGATCAGCGCCAGAAGGTCGCCGAACAGCGCCCGCCCGTTCCCGCCGGAGGTCGCGCCGCGCGCCGCCGCGATGATCCCCCCAACCCCCTCAGGCACGTCAGCCACCCCAACCACGAACGCGCCGACCACCGCGATCACCACGCCGACCCACTGCCGCCCCGATGGTGGCTCGTGCAACCACAAGGCGGATATGCCCGCGATCAACACGGGTTGGAGATTGACCAGCGCGACCGAGGCCGCCACGCTCGTGTAGCGCAACGACGCATTCCAGCTCCAGAAGTGGAGCGCCAGCAGCACCCCGGCGCCGACGGCCAGCAGGAGCTCGCGGCGGGACAGCAGGCGCCACTCGCGCCAGGATCCGGTGATCAGTAGCGCGGCGGCGACCATTAGCATCGACAGTCCGAGCCGCCAGATCGCAATCACGATCGCCGAGCTGTCGGAGAGCCGGATCAGGGGCGCCGCGAACGAAATGCCGATCAGTGACGCGGCCAAGACCAGCACCGGCGAACGGCGCGAGACGCGGGCCGTGCTTGGGGACGACGGAGCTGACATCACGGAGAAGAGAGTCACGGGAAGCGAGGGACCGGTGACGAAGGTAACCGGCGTGACTAGCTTCCCCGCCATGACGCCCACCATTTCCCGCGCTCGGCTCGAGGCGCTCCTGGCCGACGCTGCCTCGCAGCACGTGGTCATCATCGGCGACGCCATGCTCGATGTATACCTTCGCGGCGACGTTGATCGCATCTCGCCTGAAGCGCCGGTCCCCGTCGTGCGGGTGCGTGATCGCAAGCTCGCGCTGGGCGGAGCCGCCAACGTCGCCCAGAACGTCGCCGCCCTCGCCGCCGGATGCGATCTCGTTGCCGTGATCGGAGACGATGCCGCCGGCGCGACCCTGCAGGAGCGTCTCGAAGCAGGCCGGATGGAATCCCGGTCGCTGGTGAGAGTTGGACGACCGACGACCACAAAAACCCGTGTTATGGCGCGCTCGCAACAGCTAGTGCGCTTCGACGAGGAAGATGACGCCGATCTCGATGCCGGCGACGTGTTGCGCATACTCGACGCGATCGAACGGGTCATGCCGCAAGCCACGGCACTGGTTTTTGAGGACTACAACAAAGGCGTCCTCGTGCCCGCGGTTATCGAGGGGGCGATCGCCATGGCTCGGGCGCGACAGTTGCCGATCGTGGTCGATCCGAAGTTCCGAAATTTCTTCGCCTACCGTGGTGCCACGGTTTTCAAGCCGAATCGACGCGAGCTCGAGAGCGCGCTGGGCGCGGCCGTGGATCTGGACCATCCAGCTGCCCTGCCGGAGACCTTCGCCCGCCTCGGCGTCGAGCACTTGCTGCTCACCCTTGGTGAACGCGGGATGGCGCTGGTGTCGTCGGACGGCGTGGTTCACCGCGTCCCGACGACGGCGCGTGAGGTGTACGATGTGGTTGGTGCTGGCGACACGGTGACCGCGTATCTCGCGACGATGCTGGCGGCCGGGGCGACGGCACTCGAGGCGGCGATCGTGGCCAATTATGCGGCTGGGGTCGAGGTCGGGAAGCTCGGAGCGGCGACGGTCACACCGCACGAAGTGCTCGAGGCCTACGACGCGCACATTGCCGAGGGTTGACGTAGATTTGTATCAGGCGGCGGAACGATGCCGCGTTTGGTCCGGTAGCTTAGTTGGTTAAAGCGCTCGACTCATAATCGAAGGATCGTGGGTTCAAGTCCCACCCGGACCATACGCCTCGGTGCCCCGCACCGAGGCGTTTGTCTTTTCCCTTGGCGCGAGGGGCTTCCCACCGTCGATCAGGTCCGTTACGTTCTTGATCCGCGACATGAGTTGTGCGACGCGGGATGGTTCAGGGCGTGTAGCTCAGCTGGTTAGAGCGCTGCTTTCACACAGCAGAGGTCCGGGGTTCGAGTCCCTGCACGCCCACTTGATCAGTGTCATCACACGAACGGCCGGTCATCATCACTGATGGCCGGCCGTTTTTGCGTGTGTGACCCGTGTCGCTCGCCCTTACGAAACCTCGGACGGCACCGGCGATGGTTTGGCCCGATGCACGCCCTTGAGCACCGTGATTCTGGCGCCCGCCTGACGGAGCCGGCCGATTGTGCGGTCGTCGAGTCGCGCCTGCAACACAATGACGTCTTCGTCCGTCCGCTGATCCACGACCTCACCGTCCCGATGGATCTCCGCGATCATCCGGCCGTTGCCGGCCGGTAGCCGGATCTCGAGCATCGGACGCTGACGCCGAAGACCATCGAGCAGCGATGCGCGCAGGCCGTCGAGGCCGCCCGGTTCGAGCGCGGAGACGAACAACGAGTTTGGCATGAGATTCGCCACCCGCTCACGCACGGCAGAGGCCTGATCCTCGGGCAGCAAGTCCATCTTGTTCATCACGTAGAGCTTGGGCTGTTCAGACAATCCGAGATCAGCCAGCACGCCATCGACGACGTCGCGCTGCTCTTCCCACACCGGGTGACTGGCGTCGATTACGTGCAGCAGCAGATCCGCCTCCTTCGCCTCGGACAACGTGGCGCGGAACGAGGCCACGAGGTGGTGAGGCAGCTTGCGGATAAACCCGACGGTGTCGGTGAGCAGCACGGTGTAGCCGTCGCCCACCTCGACTTCGCGGGTGAGTGGATCGAGGGTGGCGAAAAGGCGGTCTTCCACAAAGACCTGCGCGTCGTTCGCCATTTGCCGCAGGATCGACGACTTGCCGGCGTTTGTATAGCCCACGAGGCCGACGCGGTAATGCGACTTGCGCCCTTCGCGCTGCACTTCGCGCGCACGCTCGACGTCGGCGAGCCGCTCCTTCAAGACCCGGATGCGGTGTTGAATAAGCCGCCGGTCGGTTTCGAGCTGCGTTTCACCCGGTCCGCGCACGCCGATGCCACCGCGGAATTTCTCGAGGTGGGTCCACATGCGCGTCAGGCGCGGCAGCAGATACTGCAGTTGCGCGAGCTCGACCTGCATCCGTGCTTCGCTCGATCGCGCCCGAGTGGCGAAGATGTCGAGAATCAGCTCGGCGCGATCCATCACGCGCGTCCCGACGATGGCTTCGACGTTCTTACCCTGCGCGGGCGTGAGTTCGTCGTCGAAGATCACCAACGTCGCGCCGAGCTCGTTGATCCGCAGCTTGAGCTCTTCGACCTTGCCACTGCCAAGGTACGTTGCCGGGTGCGGTCGATCGAGCGCTTGCGTGAGTCGTCCCACCACGATCGCGCCCGCCGTGTCGGCCAAGCGGGCAAGTTCTTCGAGGTGTTCGTCGGACTGATGACGGGCGTTACCACGCTTCGACGGTGCACTGACGAGCACCGCGCGCTCGACGGGCGGCGTGAGGGAGATGATCTCGCGGCTAATGTGCGGCTTCCTGATCTGAGAGGGCGATGCCGATCAGCGTCCGTTGCCGGACACTGAGGAATAGCGTCCCGTCCGATCGTATGGACGGGTAAAATTGCCGAGCGGGGTCGCGACCGTGAAGTCACCGCGCACCCGATAGTTGACCGTGCCGGCCATGAGGAGCGACCGACCGGCCGCCCCCAGTCCCACATAGGTGAAACGTACCGGCAAGCGCACGAGCGAGGAGTCATTCTCCGGCACGACGAACCGGTCGGCAAGCTCACCGCTGCCGAGCTTCACGGTATCCACATCCACCTGATACGTCATGCTGAGCGCGCCGAGGGTGTAGCCATTCGGGTTGTAGACTGACAACACGACATCGACGCTTCCGCCAGTCAGTCCAAGCCCCGTCACCTTTACCTCGCGCAAGGTGACGACCGGTTCCGTGAAGGCCGCGCGCCCGAGGGTGGCGCACGCGGCACCGCCCACGGTCAGGGCGACAGCCACTCCCGCCGTCATCCAGCGCCGTACCGTGCTCGTCATGCGCATGTCATGCCCTCAACAGCTGAATAGTCTGCCCGCATCATCGGTCTCCGTCGGACCCGACGACCGCCCACGCATCTCAGTACGTACCCGCGCCGACGGTCGAGTTCCGTCACTCGGCCACCGTCACTCGGCCACCGTCACTCGGCCACCGTCACTCGGCCACCGGCGGACCGCCCCGCTCCGCCCACCACGCGAGTCGTTTGGCAATCTGCTTTTCGTCGCCGACCGAGGAGGGATGATAGTAGGTCTGCCCCTGAAGTTCCGGTGGCTGATACGGCTGGGCGACAAACGCCCCCGGATGATCGTGGGGGTATTCGTATGGCACGCGGCGCTCCGGATCTGCGCGCAGGTGCATTTCGGAATTCAGCAGGTGCGCCGGCACGGGCACGGCAGGCGTCTGCGCCGCGGCGGCGCGCGCCGCCGCCCACGCGAGATACAAGCGGTTGGATTTCGGCGCGACCGCGCAATACACCGCCGCTTGCGCGACCGCCCGCTCACCCTCCGCCGGCCCGAGTCGACGGAACGTTTCCCAGGCCGTCATCACCACACCGAGCGCCTGCGGATCGGCGAGTCCGATGTCCTCCGTCGCCATCGCGGCAAGCCGGCGGAGAAAAACCTGCGGATCTTCCCCTGCATGAAGCCCGCGCGCCAGCCAGTACAGCACGGCGTGCGGATCGCTGCCTCGCAACGATTTGTGAAAGGCCGACAGGACGGCGTGGCGATCGATGTCGACACGATCGTAACTGACGACGCGCGTCCCAAGCGCGTCGGCGAGGGCGTCCCGCGTGAGCGCGGCACCCGCCGAGAGGACCTGCGCCACGGCTTCGAGCGCACCCAGCGCACGACGCGCGTCCCCGTCGGCCTGCTCGGCCAGCCAGCGCAGCGTCTCGGGATCGGCTTGGAGCCGTTGCGCCCCCAAGCCGCGCATCTCATCGGCCAGGGCACGCCTGCAGACGCTGACCACGTCCTCGATCGTGAGGGGACGCAGCGCGTACACCCGGGACCGCGACAAGAGCGCCCCCACGACCGCGAACCCAGGCACCTCGGTGGTCGCCCCGCATAACGTGATCACGCCGTTCTCCACGTGAGGCAACAACGCGTCCTGCTGCGACTTTGCCCAACGATGGATTTCGTCGATCACGACCAGCGTGCGCCGCCCTTCGTAACGGCGACGCTTCTCCGCTTCGGCGACGATCTCGCGCAACCGCGGGATGCCGTCCGTCACGGCATTGAGGATCACGACCGTCTGCTGCGTATATCGGCCGATCAAGCTGGCGATCGTCGTCTTTCCCGTGCCACTCGGCCCGGTGAGAATGACGCTGCCGATCGTGCCGTTCCGAATGGCATCGCCAAGCGGACGCCCGGGCGCCAGCAAGTGCTGCTGACCCACCACGTCCTCCAGACGCTCCGGACGCATCCGCGCGGCCAACGGTTCCGGCGAACTGGACGCGAAGAGCGTGGCGCTCACAGTGTCGTCTCCCGACGCATCAGATCACTCATACCGGCCGTCAGGCTGACTCGGGAGCCCGTGCGCGCTCCCGAGCGACCGCCAGGAGGGCGTCTCGGGTGTTGAGCGAGGGATCCTCGATCACCCGTTGCAGCAATGCGTGCAAGACCCGGCCCAGTGCCGGCCCGGCGGCGATGCCGGCGCTGCGCAGATCGTCTCCGTCGAGGGCAAGGTCCGCCAGTTCGATGGGTTCGCCGAAAGCGATCGTGAGCAGCCGACGGTGCAGCCGACGAGTCAGCGCGGACGGGACGGCTCCGGTCGCACACCAGCATGCGGCAGCCAGCCGAACGAACGCCGCCACGCGCATCCGCCCGACACCGGCGGCCAGTCGACGCAACTCGGCATCGTCGGGCAGCGAGCCGGAAGCCAGCGTTGCGGTGAGGCGCGGTGCGTACCGGGTCCACCGATCGACCAAGGCAGAGACGTTGGCGATGTCCTGATTCGAAAAGCGCAGATTGCGCAGCGCGCGTTCCGCCTCCTTGCCGCCCGCCGCGCTAAAGAGCGCGGCGAGACGCAGCGTCTTTCGAAGCGGCTTGCCGGGAAGGTCGGGACGCGGCGCGGCATCGACAGCGCGCAGGGTGTCGTCCCCAACCTGCGAGAGCGTCGGGACCACGGCCGCAAATGCCCCAGCGTCGCGCCATCGGGCAAAGGCCGTGGAGGGAGCCAGAACCTGTTCGATCGTCTTCTCGAGTTCCTGCTTCACACGTTCGGGCGACAGCCGCGTGAGGAACGGCGCGCTGCCGACAATGGCCAGCCACGTCTCATGCTCGATGTCGAAGCCGAACCGCGAGGCGAAGCGGATGGCGCGCAGTGCCCGCAGGCGATCCTCGCGCATCCGCGCGTCGGCCTCACCAACGGCTCGAACCACCCGGAGCCTCAAGTCGACCTGCCCGCCGAATGGATCGTGCAGGCGGTGGTCG
>CANGXK010000014.1 GCA_947457715.1 Gemmatimonadota bacterium | reverse complement strand
GCTCGACTCTGACCACTATACCCAGTCTGATGCCTGTTGCCAGAAAACTGAGTACTGTGCAGTTCCCGTCAGCTCGCAAAAACAGCTTTCAGCTGCTCCACCGCCCAAGCCAGATCTTCACGACTCACCACCAGCGGCGGCGACAGTCGGATCACCGTGTCGTGCGTCTCCTTGCACAGCATGCCGTGCGCTTTCAGCGCCTCGCAGTACGGCCGCGCCTTCTCGTGCAATTCGATCGCGATCATCAACCCGCGACCGCGCACGGCCTTGATGGCGGGATGACGCAGCGTACGCACCTGCTCCAGGAACCACGCCCCGTGTTCGGCCGACCGCTCCACCAAGTGCTCGTCCTGCAACACGCGTAGCGCCGTGCGCGCCACGGCGCAGCCGAGTGGGTTGCCGCCGAAGGTGCTGCCATGCGAACCCGGGCCGAACACGCCCAGCACCTCGCGGCGCGATACCACCGCCGACACCGGATAGAATCCGCCCGACAGCGCCTTGCCCAGTACGTACATGTCGGGCGTCACGCCGTCGTGGTCGCAGGCGAACATGGTACCGGTGCGACCAAGCGCCGTCTGGATTTCGTCGGCAATGAGCAATACGTGATTCGCCGTGCACAACGCCGAGAGCTCGGCCAGGAATCCGTCGGGCGGCATGAGTACGCCGGCCTCGCACTGGATCGGCTCGATCAGCACCGCGCAGGTATGCGCCGTCATCGCCGCCCGCACGGCCTCGATATCGCCGAACGGGACCAGCACAAACCCTGGGGCGAATGGTCCGAAGTCCGCTTTGTACGCCGGCTCCGACGAGAACCCCACGATCGTCGTGGTACGTCCGTGAAAGTTGTTCTCGAACGCAATGATGGTAGCCTGACCGTCAGGGATGCCCTTCGTGCGATAGCCCCACCGCCGTGCCGCTTTGATCGCCGTTTCCACCGCTTCGGCACCGGTGTTCATGGGCAGCACCATTTCCATGCCACATAGCTGTGCGAGCTCTTCGCAGAACGGGCCAAGTTGGTCGTTGCGGAAGGCGCGCGACGTGAGCGTGACGCGCGACGCTTGTTGCACCAGTGTGGCCAGAATGCGCGGATGGCAGTGGCCCTGATTCACCGCCGAGTAGGCGCTGAGGCAATCGAGGTAGCGCTTGCCCTCCACGTCGGTCACCCACGCGCCTTCGGCGTGCTCGATCACCAAGTCGAGCGGGTGATAGTTGTGCGCACCCCATGCGTCTTCGCGGGCGATCAGCTCGTCGGTGGCGGTCGTCGTGGTCGGCGTCATGGTGTTTTCCGTGCTTAGAGAATCCGACGGCCGAAGGCGCTCGCGATCAACTCGGCGCACAGCTCGGCGGTCTGGTTCTGTCGATCGAGAATCGGGTTGATTTCCACCAGGTCCATCGCCACCATCGCGCCGGAGTCGTGCACGAGCTCCATGGCGAGATGCGCCTCACGCAGCGTGGCGCCCCCGCGCACCGGCGTGCCCACGCCCGGTGCTTCAGCGGGATCGACCCAGTCGGCGTCGCACGACACATGCACGCCGCCGGTGCCCGTGGTGGCGATGCTCACCGCTTCGTCCATCACCGCACGCAGGCCGCGCTCGTCGATGTCGCGCATGGTGAACGCGTGCAGACCCAGTTCACGGATCATTGCGCGCTCGGCGTCGTCGAGATCGCGCAGTCCCACGTACACGAGATGCTCGGGCCTCACTGCCGGTATCGCGGACGACAGCTGCCGAAGGCGACGATGCCCGAACCCGAGCAGGTGAGCGACCGGCATGCCGTGCACGTTGCCGCTGAGGCTCGATTGCGGCGTGTTCAGGTCGGCGTGTGCATCAAGCCAGATCAACCCCGTGCGTTGTCCGCGTTCGGCGAGGGCGGTGGCGGTGCCGGCTACCGAGCCGGCAGCCAGCGAGTGATCGCCGCCGAGCACCAGCGGGCGGATGCCGGCGCGAACGGCGGTGGCAGTACGCTCGGCGAGATCGATGCACACCTCGGTGATCGCATCGAGTACGGCGCGCGGTGCGTTCCCGAGCGACGTGCGATCCGGTACCGGCACGTTGCCCGCATCCTGCACCGTGAGGCCCAGCCGTTCGAGCTGCGCGGTGAGACTGGAGAGGCGCATCGCCGACGGGCCCATGTCCACGCCGCGGCGGCTGGCGCCCAAGTCCATGGGGACGCCGATCAACTGGACGGAGCCCGTCCACGGTTTGACGGCGGCACGGGCGGGGGGGGCGAAGGTCGCATTCATGTCCTCAAGGTGCCGCCGACCAATGACAGCAACAAGTTCAATGAATGACCATAAATGCTGCATACTCTGACGAAATGCTGGCTAAATTTAGCATTATGCTTAAATCACTCGACGCTCAAGATCTGCGGCTGATCGGACTGCTCCGGGAGAACGCCCGGATGTCGGTGGCGCAGCTGGCCAAGCAGCTCAAGGTGTCGCGGGGGACGGTGCAGAACCGGATCGACCGGCTCATCGCCGACAACGTGCTGCTGGGGTTCACCGTGCGGACCACCCCGGAAGCTGCGGCGCACCGCGTGCGGGCGATCATGTCGATCGCGGTGGAAGGCGACCGGATAGAAGGGGATCGCTCCGATGCGATCCTGCGCACGCTGCGGGGCTACCCCGAGGTGCAGGCGTTGTACACGACCAACGGTCGGTGGGACATCGTGGCCGAAATCGGCACCGACACTCTCGAGACCTTCGACGCCGTGCTGCGTCGCATTCGGGGCATCAAGGGTGTGGCCAATTCGGAAACCAGCCTCCTGCTGTCGACGCAAAAGCTCTGAGCACGAGCCTCGCGTCGACAGCGGGAGCAGCGGCGCTTACTTCACGCCGAGGTTCTTCCTGAGGAAGGCGATCGTTTTAGGCCAACCGTCCTTGGTGGCGGCGAGATTGGCCGCTTCTTCCGCTTCATCGCGCGTGGCCTTGGGGTCATCCTGTGCGCGCAGAAAGCCGTGGGTGGCGCCTTCGTAGTTCGTGCCCGAATAGTCCTTCTTCATCGCCTTCATGATCGAGTCGAGGGCTGGCATGGCGGCGGCGATGCGCGCGTCCTTCGAGCCGTTCAGCAGCATCACCGGCTGCGTGATCTTGGCGAGTGAATCGGCGTTGATGCTGGCGGGTACGGCCGCTGTCGTGGCCGTGGCCGGCGTGCCGCCGGTGGTGTAGGGCAGGCCGTAGAAGGCCACGCCGCCCGAGAAGCCCTTGAGTCCGCCGTTCACGGCGTGCATGAACACCGTCTGTCCACCCCAGCAGTAGCCGATGACCGCGTACTTCTGCTGCGCGCTGGGCAGCATCATCGCATAGTTTGCCGCCGCGCTGATGGCGCGATTCCGCTCGCCCGCGTTGACGCCGGCGATCAGCTTGCGCGCCGAGTCGGCGGGCAGTTCGACGCTGCTCGGGCCACCGCGCACCTTCGACAGGAAGTCAGGGGCGATGGCGATGAAGCCGTCGGCGGCCACCTGGTCGGCCACACCACGCACCCAGGTGGAGAGGCCGAAAATCTCATGCACTACCACCACCACGGGTGCCTTGGCGCGGCTGTTCGGGCTAGCCGGGTACACCACCCAGGCCATGATGGAGTCGGCCGAGCCGGCGTCCCACGCGATCTTCAC
Organism: Gemmatimonadota bacterium; assembly: GCA_947457715.1. The sequence goes on along the minus strand of CANGXK010000014.1, from coordinate 14,923 downwards.
CCATTCGGCGTGCCGCGGGCTCGCTTTGAGGCGGGCCGGGGCGGTGTTGTTGCTGGCCGGGAGACCGGCGATGCCCTGCTGCGCACCGGACGAGCGCATGGAGGGCATGGACAGGTCGGCGGCGTTCATGTGCGCCATGTGGTCATCGGCCCTGGCCGACGACGCTAGTGCACCGGAGTTGCTCGGCGACGAACGTTGCAGCGTACAGCCGGCAAAAAATGCGGCCGTCGACAGACCCACGGCGATCGGGGAAATGCGGAGGAACATTGAGGTATCCGGGCAGAGGTTGGAACGACTCACCCAGAATCTCCGCGATGATAGGCGGCGGCGCCACCCTGACCTCCGCAAAGCCGGACGCATGTCCTGGCACCGAACGCGCACGAATTGCATTAACATATTGGGTACCATCAGGGGCTACCGGGAATCCGGCATCCCTCGCAGCGATTCTCTGCGCGCCGCGCAGGGTCGTGTCTACAATCTCACCGAGTCAACAACATGCTACGTAACGCCGTTGGAGTACTTTCGATCGCTCTGCTCGCCGCCTGCGCTGGCGAGAAGACCGAAGCAACGCCGGCTGCCGACAGCGTCGCTGCGGCCCCGACCATGGAAGCGCCGGCCCCGAAGGACATCATCGAGACCGCCGTCGCTGCCGGCACGTTCAACACGCTCGCCAAGGCGCTTACGGAAGCCGGCCTCATCGAGACGCTCAAGGGAGCGGGTCCGTTCACCGTGCTCGCGCCGACCGACGAAGCCTTCGCGAAGATCCCGGCCAAGGATCTCGAAGCGTTGCTCGCCGACAAGGCCGCGCTCACGAAGGTCCTGACGTACCACGTGATCGCCGGCAACGTGCCGGCGGCGACCGTGACGACGCTGACGGAAGCCACGTCGCTCGAAGGCAGCAAGATCACGATCAAGGTGGTCGACGGAAAGGTCATGCTGAACGACGCCAGCGAAGTGACGGCAACGGACGTGGCCGCCTCAAACGGCGTGATCCATGTCATCAACACGGTGCTGATGCCGCCCAAGAAGTAATTCGGGCGCTCAGTACACAGCCGCGCGGACCTTCACGGGTCCGCGCGGTTTGTTGTTTCCGGCATACCCAGCATCGCGTCGGGTTGGTTGAAGGTCCCCGTCCACCCACGCGTCATCCGCCCCGGATGCGACTCGGCGAGCCTGGACACGATAGCCTCGCCGTGCCGTAGCCGCGCGGGAATGGCTCGACGGGCGCAGCAGAGCGGGCGTTCGCGGCGTATATAAGCACGTTCTCGCTCCAGGTCCGACCTGTTCCTTCGCCTTTCGACGCGCCCGCCCTCTCCCGTGTCCAAGCCTCGCGGCAACAATCTGGTCGCCCTCGGTGCTGCGGCCGTGCTGATCGTCTACACGGCCGGTTTCGCGAAAACGAAACCGGCGGCCGATCGTATGGCCGCCGAGAGTGCCGAACGTCGTCCGCGCGGTGCGTCACGGGCGGGTGCCGATGGGGTCGGTGATCGTACGGCGGCAGGGGAATTGGGCGAGTCGTTGATTCCGGCGATGCCGGTGGTGGACGCGCCGAGTACGGTGGCGGCGCCTACAGCGGGCTTGATGCTGCCGGCGCCCACCAACATCGGGTCGGCGCTGTCACCGTCGGTCAGTTCGCCTGCGTCAAAGCCCGTGGCGGCGACGCCGTCTTCGCCCGCGCACGTGGCGACCCTAGAGGCCGCTCCGCCGCCTAAGGTCGCGGCATCGGCCAGTGCCACCGTGACGCCGGCCGCCGCCACGCCTGCGGTGACGCCGAATGCTCCGGCGATGCAGGCGCCGGTGCAGGCGCCGGTGCAGGCGCCGCCGATGTCCGCTGCGCCGCCCGCGCCGGTGTCCACGCCGTCGCCGTCGCCCGCTGCGGCACCGGCCGCGGCACCCGCTGCGGCACCCGCCCCCAAGCCGGCCGCCAGGACATCCTACAAGGACGGCGTGTACCTCGGCCGCGGCACGTCGCGACACGGCGACATCGAAGCGATGGTCGAGATCCAGAACGGACGCATCACGAACGCCGTGATCTCGCAGTGCCTCACGCGCTACTCGTGCTCATGGATCGCGATTCTGGTGCCGCAGGTGGTGGCGCGTCAGTCGGCCGAGGTCGACTATGTGTCGGGCGCCACGGTGAGCTCCGACGCGTTCTACTACGCGGTGACGCAGGCGCTCGCGCAGGCGAAGTGAGTTTCGCTGTGCTCGATGGTGTGCTCGTGAGTGCGCCGAAGTCGTCGCGTGCGCGCATGGGGACGGTAGTCACGATCGAAGTGGTCGGACACGATCGCAGTGCGCGCGCCCGTCGCATACGCGATCTCGCCATTGAACGGGCCTTCGCCTGGTTCGGTCGCGTGGAGTCGGTGTGTTCGCGGTTCGATGCCGGCAGCGAACTGCGGCGCCTGTGTGCCACGCGCAGCGTTGATGTGGAGGTGTCGCCGATGCTGTTCGAGGCGCTGCGCTTTGCCGTGGCGGTGGCCGAAGAAACACACGGGGCGTTCGATCCCACGGTGGGCGCGCGTATGGAAGCCCGCGGATTCCATCGTGATTATCGCGATGGGGCGGTGGTGCGCTCCGGTGTGAGTGATGAGGAGCCGGTGTCGTACCGCGATGTGGTGCTGAGCGAGTCCGCGCGGACCGTCCGACTCGAACGCGCCTTACTGCTCGACCTCGGCGCCGTGGCCAAAGGACTCGCCATCGACATGGCGGTGCAGGAGCTGCGGCCGCTGGCGAATTTCGTGGTCGACGCTGGCGGCGACCTGTATTGCGGCGGACACAACGCCGCCGAGCAGCCGTGGACGGTCGGGATTCGCCATCCGCGCGAATTGAATGCGCTGCTCACGCGCGTTGCGATTACGGACGCTGCGCTGTGCACTTCGGGCGATTATGAGCGCCGCGTGGCCGACGGCGCGATTGCGGATAGCGCTTCGGGTGAACATCATCTGCTCGATCCGTCCACCGGTGCGTCGCCGCGCGACGTGATCAGTGCCTCGGTGATCGCCCCGACCGCGATGGTGGCCGACGCCTTGGGCACCGCGGCCTTCGTACTGGGCTGCGATGAGGGACTCGCGCTCCTCGCACATCATGAACTTCGCGCGTGCCTGGTGGATGCGCCGCTCGTTCGTCACACAACGCCGGATTGGATCGATGTCTGAAGTGGTCGCGACCATGTCACCGATGCCGAGCAACTCGTTCAAGTCGCTCACGAAGTTCTTCAAGACTCCAAAGGGGCTGCTGGTGATCGCGCTCGCGGTGCTGATCCCGCTCGCGGGTGCGCACAGCGGCTTCGCGGTGGTGGCGCCCGGTGTGGCGGCCGCGGCCATCGCCGCGATGCTGGTGGACGCGCCAATCCTGCGCTACCGCGACAAGGAGTGGTCGTTCCCTAGCGGTGCGCTGCTCACGGGGCTGCTGGTGGCGATGGTGCTCAGCCCGTTCGGCTCGTGGAAGGTTGCCGCGATGACCGCCGTTATCGGAGTGCTCAGCAAGTACGTGGCGCGCGGACGCTCGGCCAACGTGTTCAACCCCGCCGCACTGGCGCTGGTGATCAGCTACTTCGCCTTCGATACGGGGCATTCGTGGTGGGGCGCCCTTCCGGAGCTGCCCATCCTCGCCATCGCCGCGCTGTTCGTGACCGGCGTATTCATCACCGATCGCGTGAACAAGATGCCGGCGGTGCTGGCGTTTCTCGGGGTGCACTTTCTGCTGTTCACGCTCACCGCATTCGTGGGCGATCCGGCGAAGGTGGCCGAGCTGTATCGGGAGCCCGACCTGCACGCGGCGCTGTTCTTCGCGTTCTTCATGGTGACCGATCCGCCCACGTCACCGCCCAAAGCGCGCGAGCAGATCGTGTTCGGCGTGATCACGGCGGTGGTGTCGTATCTGGTGTTCGAGCTGGTGGGTGCGGTGTACTTCCTGCTGGCGGGACTGCTGGTGGCCAACGTGTGGGAAGCGTGGCGGAGGCAGCGCGTGCGGGCGCGGCGGAACAGCTCAGTGGTCTGAGTTCAGACGGTCAGGCACAGGCGTCAGACTGGGTATAGTGGTCAGAGTTCAGCAGCTACAGTGCTCAGTTTCGAGAATTTCCTTGGTGATGTGCGCCGCTCGGGATTGCGGTGCACTCACGGCCATGCCGCCAGTCAAACGCTCGCCTCCTACCGCTCGGCAAGCTGATAGCGCGCGATCGTCACCAAGCCGTCTTCGGATTCCATCGCCAAGTAGACCCCGCTCGCTCCCACGCCAACCACCTTCGCTCGTGGAGGCACGCCGCGTATTGGCGAAACCGTTCCGGTCTTGGAGACGAAGTACATCGGCCTCGCTCCGGTGGCGTCCACGTTTCCCTCGAGGATTGCGTCGCTGGAGGGAAGGCACCAGGCGCCGTTCTTGTCAAAGGCCGGCATGCGCGCCGGCCAAGGCGGATACTCTTCCGGCGAGAAAAAGACGGCGTTCTTGGCGCCCTGGGATTCGACAATGGCGAGACGTTTGAGCGCTTGCGTCACAGGCGGGCGCGCAAACGGATGACTCGCGGCGGCGATCCGTTGGCCTGCTCGCCACCACGACACGCGGCCCTCTCTCGTGTCGGCATGGAGCACGCTCCCGTCAGCGCAGACGGCCGCGAGATCTGGACGGTCGAGCAACGCCGTCAGGTGATAGTATGACGTCATGCCCGCGATCGTCTTCACCTTCATGTTTGACGCCGTGAAGGCCCCGCGAATGGTGAACAACACGCGGCCAGCAGTCGATCCCTTCGAAAGCATCACCATGTCCGCCGAGTCGGCGGCATAGACGCTCAACTTCCCCGGGTTGATGGGCCCCTTGCGAATCGCCGAGGCCTTGGCGCGCAGACCGTACGAATTGCCGGCATTGTCGACCGCCATCGGAAAGTCGAACTCGTTTTTCCACGGCGCGTCCATCTGTAAAAAGGTGCGTGCCACGCGGGATCCCGCGAGGACAAGTACGCGTTGCTGGGCGCTGTCATAGATCAGCGTGGAGTCTGCGGAGGCGGCGACCATTTCTGAGAGGCTCATCACCTCGCCCGGACCACCCCCTCTCGTGAGGATTGCACGTCCTTGCCGGTCTGCGCGAGCTACGAGAAATACCGTCTTCTCGCTACGATCGCCGACGAGAATGGTGCGATCGGATAGCTCGCGTACGCCCGTCACGGTAACGAGTTCATGAACAAATTCGACCTCCTTCACAAAACGAGGCCCGGCTGTCTGCGAGCGAGCGGTCGAACCGACCAGTCCAATCATCACGGTTGCAGCAGCTATTGGCCAAGCAAGATCAGGGAAAGTCAGTCGCCATCGAGCGCCGTTCAGACTTCGCACCGTATCACCTCCGTCAATTAAGGATCGAACGAGGCAACTCATAGTCTTCGCGTTGTAGCGGCGCGCGATGATACGGACGCTGCCCCCTGCTTGTCCTCGCGCATCTTCGCGGCCCTTCGCGCCCTTCGCGTGAACCAACGATGCCCATCGACCACCGAGGCCATCCAAAGCCGCCGCCAGTCAAATGCTCAGCACTGAGCACTGTAGTTGCTGAGTTCTGACCACTATACAAAGTCTGAAGCCAGAACTCGGATCACTGTGTACTCAGCCGTTCATTGCCGGCAAATCGGCGCCGCTCCCAACACCGCGTCCGCCCTCATCGGCACCACCGTGAACTGCTGCACGCGCGCCGGTTCCGTCGGCGCCAGCGTAATGCCAACCGAAAGCGCCCCGTTCGCGCACTGCATGCGCCACACGCCGCGCAACGCGTTCTCGGCCCACAGCTGACCAACGGCCTTGCAGTTGCCGCCCACCGCGTTCGACATCTGCTCGATCGCCGCCGCTCGGCGCGGGCCGGACTCGTCGAGGAACAGATTCATCGCCGCGATGCTGTCGGCGAGCGGCTGCTGCCACTCCTGCACGAGGCGCGTGACTTGGCTCTGCATGGCCAGCAGCACCGGCGCCGGCTGTGGCTCACGCGCCTTCAGTCCGCCGCTGCGAGCCAGGATCTCGAACGACTGATCGAGCACGCCCGTCCAGCCCGTGTACGTGAGGTTGCCGAGTGCCACGATGCCCACGCCGTACTCGGGGAGCCACCGCATCTGCGAGCCGAAGCCGGGGAGGCCGCCGGAGTGCGACACGATATGCGCGAACAGACAGTTCGACGCCGAGCGCAGGCCGTAGGCGTAGCCACCGGCGTTCAGTGACAAACCACCGGCCGCATTGCGCGCGGCCGAAGCGCCGCTGAAGCGCGCGATCTGCTGCATCTCGCGCAGCGACGAGCGCTTGAGCACCGGCGACTCGGCGCCATCGCGCGCCGGCCACGCGTCGAGCATGAGCGCCACCCAGCGCGACAGATCGGCGCTGCTCGTGAGCATGCCGCCCATCGCACCGAACGAGCCGTCGGGCAGTGCCGCTTCTTCCAGCCACGCGCCGTCCTGCAGGCGATAACCGTGCGCGAGGCGATTGGCTGGCACGTCGCGCGCTTCCATGGTGGTGGAGGTCATGCCGAGGGGGCGGAGCACACGCTGCTGGATGTAGCGGGCGTACGGCATACCGCTCACGTTCTGCACGATGCGACCGAGAATCGCGAAGCCGAAGTTCGAATACTCATATGCCGTGCCGGGCGCGTTCGAAAACGGAATGCCCGATTTGATCATGGCCGACAGCTGCGCGTCGGTGGCCGCGAGCTGTTGGTCACCCCACGGGTTGTCCTCCGGGAAACCCGCCGAGTGCGACAACAAGTGCCGGATCGTGATGCGCGGCGCATCGCTGGTCGCGTAGCGCATCGCTTTGAGCTCCGGCACATAGCGCTCGGCCGCGTCATCGAGTGACAGCTTGCCGGCATCGCGCAGCTGCAGAATCGAGAGCGCTGTAAAGCTCTTCGTCATCGAAGCGATACGAAACACCGAGCTGGTATCCACGGCCGCCTTGCTCGGCACCTCGCGCAGGCCCAGCGCCGCCACGTGCAGCAGCTTGCCGTCGACGATCACGCCGTAGGCGATGCCGGGCACGCGCGAGTTCGTGGCAAAGGCGCGCATCACACTGTCGACCTGCGGGAGTGCGGCGCGCAGCTTTGTAATGCGGTCGGGATCGGTAAAACGGGCCGGCGGGGCGATGCTGGACTGCGCGGCGACGGCGTCCACCGCGGTCGCGAAGAGCAGGGCTGCTGCGACAGCACGCACGGCAATGGACGACGAAGAGCGGCGCATCAGGATCCCGGCTGCAGGTTGAGTATGGCTGCGGTCACTGGGAGTCTAGTGCGCGGAGCCAGGCCGGGTAATGCATCCCATGGCCGGCCGTGCGTTTCCCCGGTATTACCGGCGGGAAAACGATGACGCACGGCGCCGATCGGACCGTCATGATGGGTCGTGACCCCTTGCCATCTCCCCCCGCTGCTCGGCACACTATGGCCATGCCCGCGCTCATGCCCCGTATCTGGACTGCCGCCGAGGTGCAGGCGCTGCCGGACGATCCGTCCAACCGGTACGAGTGCGTGGATGGGGAGCTGCTGGTGAGCCCGTCGCCGCGCACCCTGCATCAGTCGGCGTTGACCGAGCTGGCGCTGCTGCTGGGGCCACTCGTGCGTTCGGCCGGGGTCGGCGCCATCGTATGCGCCCCCTCAGACTGGGTGCTCGACCCGCGCACGCTCGTGCAGCCGGATCTCTACGTAGTGCCGCTGGTCGACGGGCGTCGCCCGCGCACCGACGAGGAACGCGGCCACCCGCTGCTTTTCATCGAGATCCTGTCGCCCAGCACCGCCCGCTTCGATCGCGTCGTGAAGCGCGGTCGCTATCAGCGGGCGAACATCGAGTACTGGATCGTGGACCTCGACTCGCGCCTGATCGAGCGATGGCTGCCGGGTGACGAGCGCCCGAGCATCCACGCCGAGCGCATGGAGTGGCAGCCCGCGGGTGCCGATGTGCCGTTCGTGATCGAGCTCGAGCCGTTTTTCACCGAGGTGCTGGGCCCCGCCTGACACGCCTGCGCCCTACTTGCCCTGCGTCTTCTCCCAGAGCGCCGGATACTGCTTCTTCAGCGCGTCGATCTTGGGGAGGTCGTTGTACATGATGTACGGCTGATCGGTGTGGATGTACAGGTAGTTCTGATGGTACGACTCGGCGACATAAAATTTGGGAAGCGCCGCCACCTGCGTCACGATGGGGCGCGAGAACACTTTGGCCTGCGTGAGCTGCGAAATCACCGTGGTCGCGCTCTTCTGCTGGTCGGCGTTGGTGAAGAAGATGGCCGAACGGTACTGCGTGCCGACATCGGGACCCTGTCGGTTCAGCTCCGTGGGGTTGTGCGCCACGGTGAAGAACACGGCCAACAGCGTTTCGTATGACACGACGGCCGGGTCGAAGGTGACCTTCACCGCTTCGGCGTGTCCGGTGCGCCCGCTGCTCACGGTTTCGTAGTCGGGATTCACCACGGTGCCGCCGACGTAGCCGGACACGACCGACTTCACGCCTTTCACATGCTCGAACACGGCTTCGACGCCCCAGAAGCAGCCACCGGCGAAGACGGCGGTCTGCAGGGTGGCGGCCCGCGCCGTGGAGGTGAACGACAGTGTGGCGAACAGGACAGCAGCAACGAGCGCGCGAATCATCAGACGTCTCCCGAAAGGAAAACCCGTACCGACCCCGGCAACGGACTGCAGAACATAGCCGAAATCGGTGCGGGAAGTTCCCTCAGGCGGGTTCCGCGCCCGGGGGCGACTACCGCCGGCGTCCGCCGCCGCCGCGCGAGCCGCCGCCCACGATAATGGGCACGCCCACGAATCCTGTGTAGAACGGCCGGTAGCCAAAGCCGCCGTAAAGCCCACCGAATCCGAAGCCCGCGCCGTACATGAACGGGTCAGAGTACGGGTAACCGCGTGCGTAGTTGTTGCGATCCTCCTTCACGGTGGCCGCCACTTCCAGCGGTGCCACCAGCACGGACGCGTTGCCCTGCACGTCCTTGCAGGCGCGCTTCTCCTTCACGGCCTTGGCCACCAGCTTGCCGCCGATCCACAGTTCGAGCGGCTCCTTGGCCTTCGATTCGAGTTCCACCAGTTCGCGCGCATTCAGCGTGAGCTTGGTGTGTTCGGTGCCCTTCTCGACGGCGTACTCGAGATCCACCGGCTTCGCGCCGTCGTTCCGGATCACGAAGCGGTCTTCGCACAGTTGACCGAAGGTGACGTGTACGGCGTCGTCAATCGCGGTGCGCGACAGCACCGACACCTGCGCCGATGCGCGTGACGTCGTCGTGAGTGACCCAAGGGCGAGCGCGAGCAGCGCCGTCCATCGTGTGGAGTGGTGCGTCATGGTGCCTCTCTATGTGATGTGTCGAGATGACCGTGGGCGCGGGAATGTCGTCGCGCGACGGGGGCTCAGTGAGAGAAACACGCGCCGTGTTGTGCGACCCTACCTCGCCTCTACGTCGATGCGTTCACGCGGATGCGTCCCGATCGGCGGCGTCTTGCCGGCGTTGCGCCTCCTGCCAATCCACGATCGGCGCCACGCCGCGATCGTCGAGCGACAGACTGGCCATCGCGCGTTCCACCACCGTCGCACCCAGTGCCGGTGGCAGCGCCTGTCCGAACGCCAGTTCCGCTCGACGGCAGAGACGTTCTTCGCGCGGCAGTTGGTGTTCGGTGCGATACACACCCATTGCATGCACGCGCGCGTGGACGCCTTCGTGCAGAATCGACGACGCCACCGGTGCCGCGGTGATATCGCGCCGCGCCAAAAACGTGAGTTCGGTGATGATCACGTTGTCCTGCGGCATGAAGGCGCCGCGGCAGGCGAAGCGCTCCACGCGGATGCCGCGGATATCTCGCCGCAAGTGCGCCAATCGCCACGGCTGATACGCGGCGATGAGCGCCAGCGATTCGTCGAGGCGCGCCAGCACGTGGGCGGTGGCGATGTCGGGGCGCGTGTTGATCACCTCGACCGGCACGCCATGCAGCGTGGTGCGCACCGTTTCGGCAGCGCGCGCGCCGTCGGGAGCGGCGGCGGACTGGAATAGCGCGGCGAGCTTCTCGAAGAATCCGGACATGTCGGACAAGTATGAGGGGAAACCGCTCTGGCGCGCGACCTCCTAAGCGACAATCGTACGTCGACCGCCGATCCTGCTGTACGCCCGTCGTACCCCGTGGCCCGCAAAAAGGCCGAGACCGCACGATGACAGACTCTCTGAGCGCCTACGACCTCGCCTATGCTGCCGCGCAGGCCAATCCTGAAGAGTTCTGGGCCGAGGCGGCGCTCGCGTTGCACTGGGACACGCCGTGGGAGCGGGTGCTCGACGATCGCGAGGCCCCGCTGTACCGCTGGTTCAGCGGCGGGCAGATGAACACCTGCTACAACGCCATCGACCGGCACGTGTTGGCTGGACGTGGCGCGCAGGCGGCGGTGATCTACGACAGCCCCGTCACGAATACCAAGCGCACGATCAGCTACGCCGAATTGCAGGATGAGGTAGCCCGCTTTGCCGGCGTGCTGCGGTCCCTGGGGGTGGAGCAGGGCGATCGCGTGATCATCTACATGCCGATGACCCCCGAGACGCTCATCGGGATGTACGCCTGCGCGCGTATCGGCGCGGTACATTCGGTGGTGTTCGGCGGCTTCGCGCCGCACGAGTTGGCGGTGCGCATCGACGACGCGCAGCCCAAGGTCGTGCTCACGGCCAGTTGCGGTATCGAAGTGCAGCGCATCGTGCCATACAAACCGTTGCTCGATCAGGCGCTCGAACTGGCTGCGCACGAGCCGGCGCAATGCGTGGTGCTGCAGCGCGACGTGCATCGGTGCGATCTCACGCCCGGTCGTGACATCGACTGGGCCGAGGCATTGGTCGCGGCCGTGGCGGTGCCGTGTGTACCGGTGCTGGCTACCGATCCGCTGTACATCTTGTACACGTCTGGTACGACGGGTCAGCCGAAGGGCGTGGTGCGTGATAACGGCGGCCATGCGGTGGCGTTGCTCTGGACGATGAAGCATGTGTACAACGTGGAGCCGGGCGAGGTGTTCTGGGCCGCCTCCGACTTCGGGTGGGCCGTGGGCCATTCGTACATCGTGTATGCGCCGCTGCTGGCCGGGGGTACCACCGTGGTGCACGAAGGCAAGCCGGTGGGGACGCCCGACGCCGGCGGTTTCTGGCGCGTGATTCAGGAGCACCACGTGCGCGTGCTCTTTACGGCGCCCACGGCGTTTCGCGCCATCAAGCGTGAAGATCCCACCGGGCTGTTCCACGCGAAGTACGACACGTCGTGTTTGCGGGCGTTGTTCCTGGCCGGCGAGCGTCTCGATCCCGACACATATCACTGGGCGCGCGCGCTGCTGCAGACGCCGGTGATCGATCACTGGTGGCAAACGGAAACCGGCTGGCCCGTGGCGGCCAACTGCCTCGGCCTCACCAGCCTCCCGGTGAAGCCCGGTTCGCCCACCAAGCCGGTGCCGGGCTACGTAGTCGGGATCCTCGACGAAGACGGACAGCCGCTGCCGCCCAACAAGGAAGGCGCGGTGGTGATCAAACTGCCGCTGCCGCCCGGCACGTTGCCCACGCTCTGGCGCGACGACGCGCGCTATACCGACACGTATCTGTCACGCTATCCCGGCTACTACCTCACCGGTGACGGTGGCTACATCGACGAAGACGGCTACCTGTTCATCATGGGCCGCGTAGACGACATCATCATCGTGGCGGGGCACAACCTCTCCACCGGTTCGATGGAGCAGGCGCTGTCGAGTCATCAGGACGTGGCCGAATGTGCAGTGGTGGGTGTGCGTGACGCGCTCAAGACGCAGCTGCCGGTTGGGCTCGTGGTACTCAAGAGCGGTGTCTCGCGCCCCGTGAGTGACTTGTCGGCCGAGCTGGTGCAGCTGGTACGCGATCAGGTGGGGCCTGTGGCCAACCTCAAGCAGGTACTGGTGGTCTCGCGGCTGCCGAAGACGCGCTCCGGGAAGGTGCTGCGCAAAACCATGCGCGCCATCGCCGACGGCGACGCGTGGACGATGCCGCCCACGATCGACGAACCGGCCACGCTCGACGAGATCGCGGCCGCGTTCGCGACGATCGGCCTCGCGCGCAGACCGGGGTCGCCGATCGGCGGGTAGGGTCGCGACGGCGACGGCGACGGCAACGGCAACGGCAACGGCAAAAAGCAACGGCCAGAACACGGAGATCACGGAAGGCACAGAACCAACACAGATAAGCCAAAAGCGCTTTTCATCTTATCCGTGTTGGTTCTGTGCTTTCGGCGTTATCTGTGTTCTGGCGGTTGCTGGTGCTGGTGATACTGCTCGATGCGCAGCACCTCTTCGCTCGAGCCGAACACGAAACCGCTGCGCTGATGGAGCCCGGTCGGGCGCTCGTCCATTATGCGACGTTCGCCGGTGCTGGCCATCCCGCCCGCCTGCTCGATCAGGAACGCGATCGGATTGGTTTCATAGAGCATCCGCAAGCGACCGTTCTGCGTGGCCGACTTGCTGTCGCGCGGATAGAGAAACACGCCACCACGCATGAGAATGCGATGCGCTTCGGCGACCAGCGACGCAATCCAGCGCATGTTGAAGTCGATGCCACGGGGACCGGACACGCCGGCCAGGCATTCCTCCACGTACCGCTTGATAGCAGGTTCCCAGAATCGGCTGTTTGACGCATTGATCGCGAATTCCCGGGCGGCGGGTCCAATGCGAAGATTCGGGTGCGTGAGCACCCATTCGCTCAGCGATGGCTCGAGAGTGAAGGCATGCGTGCCGCGGCCGATCGTGAGCACGAGCATCGTGCTTGGGCCATAGAGCGCATAGCCGGCACAGACCTGCGCCGTGCCGGGCTGCAAGAAGTCCTCGAGCGTGGCATGGGCGCCGGGAGTGGATGTGCGCAGCACGGAGAAAATGCTCCCGACGGTCATGTTGACATCGATGTTCGACGAGCCATCCAGTGGATCGAAAAGCAGTAGGTACTTGCCGCGCGGGAAGTGCGATGGAATGGCATACGGCAGCTCAAGCTCTTCCGACGCCATCCCGGCGAGATGTCCGCCCCACTCGGTGGCGCGCAGGAAAAGGTCATTGCTGGCGAGGTCGAGCGGCTTCTGCTCCTCCCCGTGCACGTTGTGCAAGCCGGCGCCCCCCATCTCCCCGTGCAACGCGCCGTGCGCCACGCGGCGTGCGATCGCCTTGCAGGCCAGGGCGATGTCGACGACCAATGCGTCGAAGTCGCCGGTGGCGTCAGGGGCGCGGCGGCGCTCCTCAATCAGAAACTGGGCAAGCGTAGCACGTCCGGCGACGGGCATGGTATTAAACTCCACGGGATGACACGAGCCGCGCGGTACTGCGCTGGCAAACGATCCGCGTATTTTAGCGCCGCACGCTGCGGCGCGGAGGGAGTCGACTCAGTGGTGATTTCTGCTCTGCTGGCACTTGTGGTGTGGCCACAGGTGGCCGACACGTCGCACTGTGCGGCTGCCGCACGATTCCTGCGCGCCGAACGGCACATGATTGCCGAAGTCGAGGTCGACACGATTGACGACTGGCGCACCCAGAAACGGGTGCCGGGATGCCGGATCACCGCCGCTGGCGGCAGCGAGCTCGGTGTTAACCGGGAAGCGGTGCACTTCTACGAGCTGCTGCGCGCGGCGAAATGGGTGCGTACCCCCGAGCCGCGGGATTCGCCGAACGAGGGATCGCTGCGCTTCCGCTGGGAGCAGGCGGACTGCCTGTTCAACATCAACGCCGAAGCGCTGCTGGGCACCGATGCCGAACAGCGGGTGAACGATACGCTGCAGGTGCCGGCGGGGCAGACGCGCTACCAGATCTTTGTGATGTGCATGCCCGCCATGCCGGCGGCGCCGCGGTAGCAGAGGTCGTTGCAGGGGGCGGCGCGTAGGGATTTTGAACGGATTGACCGATTCCAGCTTGAACGGATAAAAACAGAGAGAAACAGAGAGCAACGGATCATTCCATCGTGATTGCTTTGTCGTGGCGCGACTCCGCCAGTCGTTTGCTCGGAACAGATCAGTTGCTGTCCGTTGCTATCAGCTCGTATCCGTTCAATCTGGAATCGTTCAATCCGTTCAAATCCCTTCGCTGAGGACGAACCAGCTCACCCGTCCGCCGGCCACTCCACGGCGCCCGAGTGCGTCACTGCGCCCTGATGCGCCGGGCCCACCAGGCGGGTGTACTTCTCCAGCACCCCGCCGAGTCGCACCGGCACCGCCACCGGCAGCGCCGCCAACCGTGAGGCCAGCTCGGCGTCGCTGAGTTCCACCGCGATACGGCGCGCCTCAGGGCGCGCGTCGATCGAGATGATATCTCCGTCGCGGAGCAGGGCGATCGGGCCTCTATCGGCCGCTTCCGGCCCCGCGTGGCCGATGCACAGGCCACGGGTGGCGCCGCTGAAGCGGCCGTCGGTGAGCAGGGCCACGTCGGCGCCCATGCCTTGGCCGTAGATCAGCGCGGTAATGCCGAGCATTTCGCGCATGCCCGGGCCGCCCCGGGGGCCCTCGTTGCGGATCACGATCACGTCGCCGCGTTCGTAGCGCTGGTCGCGCACCGCCGCCTGCGCCAGCTCCTCCGACTCGAAGACCCGCGCCGGGCCGCGATGCACCAGCGTGGCCAGTCCGGCCGTCTTCAGCAGCGCGCCGTCGGGACAGAGGTTGCCGGTGAGCATGGTGACCCCGCCATCGGCGGACCGCGCATTCTCCACCGTGCGCACGACCTCACCGTCGGGCAGTGCCGCGGTCTCGAGCTCCTGCGCCAGCGTGCGCCCCGTGTAGGTGAGGCAGTGGCCGTGCAGCACCCCGGCCTCGAGCAGCGCCCGCAACACCACACCGGCGCCGCCCACGTGGTACAGGTCGCGGGCCAGGAAGCGTCCGCCCGGCTGCAGGTCGGCAATGAGCGGCGTGCGTGCGAACACCGCCGCCACGTCATCCAGGTGGAAACGGATGCCGGCTTCGTGTGCGATGG
>CANGXK010000013.1 GCA_947457715.1 Gemmatimonadota bacterium | reverse complement strand
GCTCTCCGTTCGGCGGCGTGAAGCAATCCGGCATGGGCCGCGAACTGGGCCCACTGGGATTCCGCGAATTCACCAGCCCGAAGGCGGTTCGACGGGCTCGTCTTCCTGAAGCACCTCGATGAGTCGCCGCCACCACGGTCGCGGATCTTCCGCTCGACGTGTCGCGCGCACCACCTGACGCCAGGCACGGCGCATTTCGAGCGCGTCGGCGAATCGATCTTCGACGCGCGCGGCGAGCCCGCGCAGCAGCCAGCCCGCGAGTGCCTCGGGGCACCCCTCCTCCGCGAGCCGCGCCGGCAGCGTGTCCGACAGCTGCTGCGCCAGAATCGCCTCGGCGGGACCATCGCCGAACGGCGCGCGGCCGGTGGTGACGAAATACACGATGCTCGCCAGCGCATAGCAGTCGGTGGCCGGCCCCTGCGCTTCACCGAGCAGTTGCTCCGGTGCGGCAAACGAGGGCGTTCCCGACGTACCCGCGCGTTCTTCGCCGAGTGCATAGGCGATCCCGAAGTCGCCGATCCGCCAGCGGCGATACCGGTCGATGAGGATGTTCTCGGGCTTCAGATCGCGGTGAATGATGCCGCTCGTGTGCGCGGCATGCAGCGCTTCGAGGACTTCGTCGACCTGTGGGGCGATCTCTTCGAACTGACGCGGTCCGCTGCGCGAGACGAGGCTGGCCACCGACCCACCTTCGGCCAGCTCCATCGTGTACCACACGATGTCACCGCGGCTGTCGGTATCGTAGATCGGCACAATCGCCGCGTGCGCGAGTTGCGCCGCGAGCCGCGCTTCACGGCGGAATCGCGCCACCGCCACGTCGTCTTTCGCGATGTGCGGATGGAGCACCTTGATCGCCACTTCACGCGAGAGCGAGAGATCGCGCGCCCGCCACACGCTGCCGAACATGCCGCTGCCGAGCGGCGACAGAATCTCGTAGTCGTCGGCCGTCGCCCACCGCAGACGGGACTCGGCCGAGTCGAGCGCGGGAGACAACTCATCGCCCTCGGGGGCGATCATCACCTGCCGCACCGAGACGTGGCGGTCCATATCGCGCAGCATTGCCGCGATGCTCGGGAACCGGTCCCCGGGCTTGGACGCCAGCGCCCGCTCCATCACGGTCGCGAGCGCCTGCGGACAGTCCGGGCGCAGCAGCGAGATCGGCGGCACATCATGTTCCGGCGGCGTTTCACCGGTCAGCATCGTGAACAACATCGCCGCGAGTTGCCACTGATCCGACGCCGGCGTGGGGCGCCAATCGGCGGTTGACCACTCCGGTGGCCGCGGCGTGTAGGCCGAATCGGGCTGGAGCCCCGCCGGTCGCTGATCGCGCGGCAGCACCCACTCCCATCCCAGCACCCACAACCGTCCACCGGGCGTGAGCCAAATGGTGCTCGACGAGATCGCGCCGTGCGACGCGCCGGTGTCATGCAGATAGGCCAGCGTGCTCCCGGCCTCGCGCAGGACCTGGAGCGCGAACGGGATCGCCTCCGAACCGAGCCGCATCACGCGCGAATACACCGTTTCCCCGCCAATCCAGCGGCGAAGATACCCCGGACCACGACGGCTCTCCTGGTAGGAGGTCCAATAGTGATACGTCGTGGGAATCGACGGATGGTTCCGATGCGCCAACGCGCGCGCTTCGTGCTTCAGCCACTCATCGTGCTCCGGATCCGGCGCGCTCACCAGCGAGAGTGAACGACCAAGGGCGTCGATCACTTCCTGATAGTGGCGATGCTCGCGCTGGATCGCCTCGTGCCCCCATGCCCAGCCGGGGGGCAACGACCACGCCTCGAGATGCGGAGCCGGCGAGATGGTTTGCCGGTGGTCGGGAGGAGGCGCGGACTGACTCATGCCTCACAGTTTAATGTCACGAGCGAAGTCATGTGCGACTTGGGCGCCGCAACGTGAGGCGAACCGTCGTTCCGCCCCCGGGCGTACTGGTCAACCCGATCGTCCCGCCCCACCCTTCGATCAGTCGACGGCTGATTGCCAACCCCAGACCACTGCCGCTGGTCCGGGTCGAGAAGTGCGGTTCGAAGACCTGCGGCAGGACATCCGCCGGGATGCCGCCGCCGTCATCGGTGACATCCACGACCACGTGGGTGGCCGTACTGTCGACACGCACCGACACCGCGCCGGCATCCGCCAGACGGGCATTCTCGAGCACGTTCAGAAGCACCTCTTTCAGTTCGTCCCGCTGGGCCAGCGCGACCGCTTGCTCCGCCTCGGAGACCGGTGCCTCGACGCGCCAGCGGATACCCGCCTCACGCTCGCCATCTTCACCCAACCGCTCCAGCGCGATCACGTCGTGGACCACCGCCGCGACATCAACCGGCACGGCCGGTGTCCGATCTTCTGGTGCCGTCCCGTATCGACTGAACGCCCGCGCGATTTCATCGAGGTGATCGATTTCGGCCAGCACCCGTGCCACGTTGGTGTCCAGAATCTCACCAAAATCGCCGCGCTTGTCGCGGTACGCACGCCGCAGATGCTGCACGCCGAGACGGATCGGCGTGAGCGGATTCTTGATCTCGTGCGCCACCTGCCGCGCCATCTCCCCCCACGCCAACACCCGCTGCGCCGACGCCAGTTCGGTGACGTCATCGAGCGTGAGTACCGCACCGCTTGGCAACCGGGTAAGTCGCGCCCGCACCTGACGGCCGAGCACCATGAGTTCGAAGGCCTCTTCTTCGTGAGTGGCTCCCAGAAATGCCGTGGAGCGCTCCACGAGAGGGGCGAGCGTGGACGGCAACGACTGCAGGGATCCCCCGGATACCCGGAGCGACACACCGAGCATCGCTTCAGCACGCGGATTGGCGATCAGGATCTCACCGCCGCGCGAGGCGGCCGTTGCTGGGGCCCGCAGCGCCAGCACCCCGCTGGCCACGTGCTGCAGCACCGCCTCTGTACGCCGGTGCGCGGCCTCGAGCGCCGCCCGACCGGTTGCAAGGTCATCGGCCATCCGACTGAACGCGCGGTACACGGGCGCGAATTCGGTCGCGGGCGCCGTGCCGAGGGTCGGCGCACGCCCTCCAGCGGCGATGGCCAGCGCTGCCTCGCGCAACGCGCCAACCGGCCGCGCCAGCGCGCGCGCGGCCAGTCCGCTCGACCAGAGCGCCGCCAGTGCGCCCAGCATGGTCGCAAACAGGAGCAGCACGCCGAGATCCTCGCGACGTGCGTCGAGCGCAAACTCGTCGCCGCGTGCGGGGGTGGCCAAGACGGCCGGGCGCGTCTCCTCGAGATGACGGAAGCCCACCAACGTCCGCGCGTGTCCGACGGCCACGTGGCGCGTGGTAAACACGTCGTCAGGGCCGAAATCATCAGTGCCCAACGCGACCGGCAGCAAACGGCCAAGCGGTGCCAGCGCATCGAGCAGCGAGTCACTGGCGGTGACCAGTTGCCCATCGCGGTAAAGAAACAGCGGGGCGCCGGTACTCGACGGTGCCGTGCCAATCGAGCGCTGTGCCTGTTCGGCCGACGCGACCCGCAGCGTTTCGCGCACCAGCAGTTCGCGCGCCGCGCGATCATCGTCCTGCAGGCGGTACCAAGCCCATGCCGAAAAAATGGTCGCGGGAACGATGAAGAAGGTGAGCAACGCACCACTGAGCCGCACGCGATACGAGCGTGACCAGCGCACGCGTCGCAGCCGCAGCAGGCGTCCGAGGGCGCCATCGGCAAGCGCGGTCGCGGACCACAGCAGCAACACGGCAATCACATCGAGGAGCACCAGCAGGGCACCGCGGGGCAGCAGGACATCGAGCGAGCGCAGCTCCACTTCGACATGCACGCGTCGGATGTCGAGGCCCTCGCCCACCGTCCCATCACCGTGCATCGCCTCACCCCGGCGGCGCCACGTCAGCGGATGAGCCGTGGTGTCGCCGGCGAGGGGCGCCGCCAGTGTGAGTTTGTACGGCGCTGCCGTCCCGCGCGCACCCGTGACGCCAGTGAAGGCGGCAAAGGGATCGAGCGGCAACAGGCGCGTACGCGGCGGCACCGCGATGGTCGTGACGACGCTGTCCGGTGCGGGGACAGCGGCCACCAACAGCATGGTGGGACCGTCGCCGACCGCGCGAATTTCCACCACGCCGCTCGCGCGCGCCATGGTGGCGATCACCGCCTGCGCACCGATGGTGTCGTTCACCAGCGCAAGTGACAGATCCGACACGGGTGCCGTCGTATTGCCCGGCACCCAGCGCGCGAGGCGCGCGGGATAACCGGCACGCGCAAGTTCACTCGCCGCGTATCGACGCAGCAACGCATCCGTGGTCTTCACGGGCCGAGTCTCTTCGCGCATCGCGGTCGCGAACCGCTCGAGCAGGCGATACGCGTTTTCATCAATCGCCGAGATCCGCTCGAGATCGTACTGGGCGAGGGCCATCCGGGCGCGTACGGTCGATCCCCAGGTCAGCGTCGCGGCGCCACTGCCCGCGACGACCGCCGCCGCCGCCACCTGCGCGAGGCCCCGTCGCGTCAGGGCGAGCGATCCGATCGCGACGATCCAGAGGGCGGGATACCAGGCGGGCCACCCCCCCGGCGCATCCCATAGAATCGGGGCCGACACGCCCGTCAGCATGGCCAGCAATGGCGCAACGGTCGCCGGCAGACCGCGGCGCGGCCCGAGCGCTGCGTGCCCTGCCGAAGCGCCGGCCAACAGCAGGACAACACCGGCGAGTGCCAACGCGAGTTCCCAGGCGATCCATAGCCCGAAGCCGGCCCCGGCAGCCGGCAGCGTGATCCCTCTCGCCAGGTCGCGCAGCAGGAAGGGCCCACCCAAGCCGGCGAGCAGGACGACCAGGGCCGCGATCCACCACGATGGCTTTTGCCATGAGCTCCGCAGCACGAGCAGGAGCACGGCGAGCGCGAGCGCCGTCGTCATCAAGAGCGCGGCGACGTTCGACGTCAGCGGCCCGCCCATCGCCGCGAAGTAGCTCGCCGGATCGAACAGGGTCGATACGTTCGAGAGCGCCGTCAGCGGTGCGACGGCGATGACCACCACCACGACGGCGGCCGCCGCCACCCGCTGCCCGGTGCGCGCCGGTCGTCGCCAGGCGGTGATGAGCATGCACAGCAGCGCGAGTTCAAGAGACAGCGTCGTCCGAGCGCGCGCCCGCTGCAACAAGGCAAGCTGCGTTTCGCCTTCCGTGAAATCGAGGGCCCGCACGCGGGCCAGACGATTCGGGCCATCGGGCACGATAACGACGGTCGTACCGGGCGCCACATTGGTCGAATCGGGCGATTCGATGATCGTGTGGGCGACATCGACACGTCCCGACAGGGTCTGCAACAGCGGTCTGGCAAATCGATCGGCCGGCGGGGCTGACGAGATCAGCGCCACGGCGACCGCCTCGAGATGTCCGTCGGCGGAACGCGCACGAGCCACCAACGACGTATGGAAGGCACCGTCCACGAGACGCATGCCGTCCGGTTCACCCGCGGCGATCGGGGTGCGCGTCTGCCCGGCGCGGGCGACCAACACCCCACCCCGGAACACGAGCAGCGCCGATTCGACGGCACCTTCGAGCGGCGGCGTCATGACGCGACTGGTATCCCCGACGCGATCCTCGACAACGCGCCGCAGCGTGGACGCCACGTCCGTGAGACGGGCCGCAACCCGCTGGGCGCGATCCTCCCGCTCGCCGGCCGACCAGGTAGTCCAATCGCGTCGCTCGGAGAGGAGCGTGGCCGTCTCGCCGACCGCCACGGCCACCGTGATCGCGAGCAGCAGGACCGTGAGCCCGGCAGTGGCGCGCGGACGGCGCAGGGTCGGCATCAGCCACGCTGCCCACCCGCCGGCGACCATCGCGACCACCAGCCAGCCCCACCCCGGCGCCTGCTGCCAGAGGGCGCAGGAAACGATTGCGGTGGAGGTAGCGGTGACCCAGCCGACGGGCCACGAATCGGCGCGCACCGCGCGAAAAGCGGAGACCATGGCCCCACAATACCCCGCGGCCCCCCTCATGGCGAAGGGCCGCCTCATGTTCGGTTACTTTTACAGATATGCATCCGCTTCGTTTACCCCGGCGACTCCGGCCGGATTCCCCTCCCATGCTCGTCGCCGTGTTGATCGCACCGCTGCTGGTGGCGCTGCTGGCGGCTCCAGTGGCCGCGCGGTCGCCGTCGGGACAACCGCGACAACCACCGGCACTGACGCGCCTCGACGTCGGCAGCTTTACGCTGCTCACCAACGGCCAGCGCGCCGGTCGCGAGCAGTTCTCGATGCAGCGCATCACGTCACCGGACGGCGGCACGCTCGAAGTCCGGTCCGAATCGGCCCTTGGCGATCGACGGGTAGCAATGCGCCTCGAAACCGATTCGGCAGGCACCCCGGTGCGCTATTCCGTTGAAGAACGGCGGGGCGCCGATGTCACCCTGCGACTCGGTGGACAGCGGGTCCGTGGGCGATTCGCCACGCTCGCCCGGAGCGCCACCGGCGAGGCCGCCCGTGAATACCTGCTCCGACCGGGTGCGGTGGTGGTGGAAGAGGACGGCATCGTGCAGTACGCCCTGCTCGTCCGTGATCGCCCCCTCGCGGTGAGCGCGGGCGTCACCCTGCCCAGCCTCACGCCCATCGCCAACACCCAGGGCGCCGTGCGCATCGTCCTCGAAACCGCGACCGACACGATTGCCGTCGCGGGCGCACGTCGCGAAGCGCGCCGTTGGCTGGTCACCGCGAGCAGCGGTGACCAGCGCCTGATCTGGTCCGACGGTGAGGGTCGCCTGCTCCGTCTGACGATTCCCGCCCGCCGTCTCGAAGCCCTGCGCGACGATGTGCCGCGGTAGTCAACCCGACCGCGTCCTGTCGCCTACCGGCTTTCACGCTGAAACCATCCCGACGCGGGGTGCGTACGCCCCCATGTCTATGTCTTTCACCCGCTTCGTCCCCATGAGAACTCACGCGTTCGCGCTCGCGCTCAGCCTGGCAGTCGGTGGGGCCACCCCGGCACTCACCGCCGCGCAGACGGCCCCCACTCCAGGGGCAGTCATCACCCTGACCGATGCCTTGGCACTCGCGCGCCGGAACAATCCGGCGCTGCAGACGTCCACCAATGCCCGCCGCACCGCCGCCGCCGCCGTCCGCGCGGCCAAGGGCGCCTTCCTCCCGAATGTGAACACCAGCATGGGCGGTGGCTATCGCGAAGGCCGTCAGACCTTCTTCCAAGGTCAGGCCTTCGGTTCCACCAACGATCAGCTGTCCACCGACGCCGCGGTCAGTGCGAATCTGCAGCTTTCGCTGGCCACGCTGAACGACAAGCGCGCGGCGCAAGCCAACCAGAACGCGACCGAAGCCGACATCGCCGCCGCCGAGCAGCGGGTCCGGAACGACGTCACCAATCAGTACCTCACGGCACTGCAGGCGCAGGCCCGCGCCTCGCTGCAGGACACGCTGCAGGCCACGACGCAAACGCAACTCCAGTTGGCCCGCGCCCGCCTTCAGGTCGGGTCGGGCACGCAACTCGACGTGCAGCGCGCCGAAGTCGCCGACGGACAGCAGCGCGTGGCGTCGTTGAACGCCCGGAATCAGGCGGCGATCGAAATCGTCCGCCTCTTCCAGCAGATCGGGATCGACGCGACCCCCGACGCCAGGCTCGATGCGAATCTGGCCGCGCCGCCCACGATCGACCTGCAGGCCATTCTCGAGATGGCGCGCCGCACGAATCCGGCGCTCGGCTCGTTCCGCGCCCGCGAAGAGTCGGCCCGCCGCTCTCAGGCGTCTGCACGCAGCGCGTACTTCCCGTCGCTGTCGCTCTCGGCCAACGTGTCGGCCTTCACGAATCGCTTCACCAACACCGGATTGCTGATCAGTCAGAGCCAGGCGAGCACGCTCGGCGCCAAGGCCTCCTGTATCCGCAGCGAAGAGGTGCGCGATCGCATCGGCCTCACGAATAATCTGGCCCAGTGCAACGCGATCGCCTTCACGCCGGCGCAGGAAGATGCCATCCGCACAGCTCAGGGGAAGTATCCGCTCGACTTCACGCGCAACCCGTACTCACTGTCGGCGAGCTTCTCGCTGCCGGTGTTCAACGGCTGGCGCCGCGAACAGCAGGTCGAGCAGGCCAGCGTGCAGCGGCGCAATGCCCAGAACGACGTGCGTGCCCAGGAACTGCGGGTGACCGCCGACGTCACCTCGGCCTATCTCTCGCTCAGCACGGCCCAGCAGACGGTCGTCTTACAGGAGCAGAACGTACGCACGGCCCGTACGGCGTTGTCGCTGGCGCAAGAGCGCTACCGCGTCGGCGCGATCAGCATCGTCGACCTCGTGCAGGCTCGTGGGGATTACGAGCGCGCCGAGACCGACCGTATCACCGCCGTCTACGATGTACAACGGGCATTCGCGGCGCTCGAAAACGCCGTCGGCCGTCCCATCCGCTAACAGAGATCAGTCATGACGAAAGGCGTAAAATTCGGGATCGGCGGCGTAGTGGTCATCGCCGTGGCAGCCCTTGCAGTGGTCAGCGCGAAGAAGAACAGCACGAAGCCGGTCGAAGTACGCACCGAGGCCGTCGAAGCGCGTGACCTCGTCGCCTCGGTGACGGCCAGCGGACAGATTCAGCCGCGCACCAAGGTCGATGTGTCGGCCGACGTCACCGGCAAGATCGTCCGACTGTCGGTGAAGGAAGGCGACGTGGTGAAGAAGGGACAGTTCCTGCTGCAGATCGACCCGGAGCAGGTGACCGCGGCGCTGCAGCGCTCGGAAGCGTTTCTTGCCTCGTCTCGCGCGCAGGCGGCGCAGTCGCGGGCCAGCTTGTTGCAGGCGCAGCGCAACTACGAGCGCTCCCTGCAGATCAAGCAGCAGTCCCCGATGCTGGTCAGCGATGAACAGCTCGAACAGCTCAAGACGCAGGCCGACGTGAACAAAGAGTTGGCGGCCGCGGCGAGCTTCAGCGTCGACCAGGCCGTGGCCTCGGTGCGTGATGCGCGTCAGGCGCTCAACCGCACCACGATCATCGCTCCCATGAGCGGCAAGATCACCCGCCTCAACGTGGAAGAAGGCGAAACGGCGATCATGGGTACGCTCAACAAGGATGCCGCGACGCTCATGACCATCAGCGACATGAGTGTGCTCGAAACGAAGGTGAAGGTGGATGAAACCGATGTGGCCCGCATCAGCGTCGGCGACTCGGCCCTGATCCAGATCGATGCGTTCCCCGACACCACGTTCGTGGGCCGTGTCGTCGAAATCTCGAACAGCTCGGTCACGAAGTCGGCCGCCGCGAACACCGGCGACCAAGCCATCGACTACGAAGTGCGCGTCGAGCTCGTGAACCCGCCGCAGGACACGCGCCCCGACTTCTCGGCCACCGCCAAGATCGTCACCGCGTCGCGGACCAAGGTGCTCAGCATCCCGATCATCGCCCTCACGGTTCGTGAAAACGAAGACTTCCCGAACGGCGATTCGGCCGTGACCGTCGGCCGTCAGCCGACGAAGGAAGTCGGCAAGCGGGATGTCGAAGGCGTGTTCGTGGTGGGCACCGACAACAAAGTCACCTTCCGCCCCGTCAAGGTCGGGATCGCCGGCGAGCGGCATTTCGAAGTGCTCGACGGACTCAAGAGCGGCGAGACCATCGTTGCCGGCACGTATCAGGCGATCCGTGAACTCAAGGATGGCGCCATGATCCGCACGCCGAAGGTGGAAGACAAGAAGGCGCCAGCGGCCGGAAAGAAGCCGTGAGCAACACTCTCGACGAGATCGGACTCAGCACCACCGGGGAACGCCAGGCGGTCACGACCGCCGCCGGCGCCGCTCCCGGACCGGACTGGGTCATCGTGACCCGTCAGCTCAAGCGACAGTACGATATGGGTGGCGAAATCGTCCGCGCCTTGCGCGGCGTCGATCTGGCCATCCGTCGCAACGAGTATGTCGCCATCATGGGCCCGTCGGGATCCGGCAAGTCGACGCTCATGAATCTCATCGGCTGCCTCGATACGCCAAACGAAGGTGAGTACTGGCTGAACGGCATGCTGGTCAGCACGATGTCCGACGATGCGCTCGCCCGCGTGCGCAACAAGGAAATCGGTTTCGTGTTTCAGACGTTCAACCTCCTGCCCCGCGCGACGGCGCTCCAAAACGTCGAACTCCCACTCGTGTACGCCGGCATCTCGGCCGACGAGCGAAAAAAGCGCGCCACGGAGGCGCTGGAGCGTGTGCAGCTCGGTCAACGGATGCACCACCGGCCGAACGAACTCTCCGGTGGTCAGCGTCAGCGTGTCGCCATCGCGCGCGCCCTCGTGAATCGTCCGTCCATTCTCCTCGCCGATGAACCGACGGGCAACCTCGACTCGCAGACCTCGGAAGAGATCATGCGCGTGTTCGAAGAGCTCGCCGCGCAGGGGCAGACCGTCGTGATGGTCACGCACGAACCGGACATCGCGGTGCACGCCAAGCGCATCATCGTCTTGCGCGATGGCGTCATTTCGAGTGACGAAACGCGCGCCCAGTACGCCGTCAAGATTTCCGGCGAGCGCGTGCACTAACCGGCACCACGAGTCGTTCGGACACACGGCAGTACCGCCACGAGGCGCTCGGTTTCCGGGCGCCTCGTGGTCGTTTCCCGAGGGCGAAACTCTGCCCGCCGCGCGCCGTAAATCCTCGCAGACCCCACGCGGCGCGAGGCGCTCCCCCATGCAATTCTTCGAAGCCATTCGATTGGCCCTCAACACGATCCGTGTGCAGAAGCTCAAGAGCGCGTTCACGCTGCTCGGCGTTTGCATCGGTGTGATGTTCCTGATTTCCGTCGTCTCGATCGTCGAGGGGATGGGGCGTTACATGGAGGAGGACCTGATCGGCAAGCTGATCGGCGTCAACACGTTCGAATTGCGCAGTCGCCCCAACATCAACATCGGCGACATGGACGAGGCCACGTGGGCAGAGTATCAGCGCCGACCGCGTCTTGAACTGCTCGACGTGGCACCGGTGACGGGCGCGCTCCCGGCCGATGCCAAGTGGTACATCACGAGCGAAGACCAGGTGCCGATCACCTCGGCCACCAGCGGCAGGCCGCGTACGACGCGGGTGTTCGCGGTGGATGGCCAGTACTTCGACGTCAAGAATCTTGGTGTCACCGCGGGCCGCATCCTCTCCGAGCAGGAGCTCGCGCGCGGCGAGAAGTCGGTGGTCATCGGCATCGATGCCGCCGAGCGACTGTTCCCCGGCCTCGACCCGCTCGGCCGTGAACTCAAGATGGGTGGCGTGCCCTATCGCGTCGTCGGCGTGGCCGAATCGCAGGGCAAGGCCTTCGGCATGTCGTTCGACAATTTTCTCGTGACGTCGTGGCGTTCGCCGGCGCGTCGGCTGCTCAACTCGCGTCCCAACATCGTCGACGCCGTGGCGATCCAGTCGCCGAGCCCCGAGGCGATGACCGAGACGATGGAGATCGTGCGCTCCGTGATGCGCGCACAGCGCCATCTCCGGCCAGCCCAGAAGGACAACTTTGCCCTGCAAACGGCCGACTCGGCACTCGAGTTCTGGAACAAGATCAAGGGCTACCTGGTGCTGGCCGGTGTCGCGCTGCCGGCCATCGGCTTGGTCGTCGGCGCCATCGTCATCATGAACATCATGCTGGTCGCCGTCTCCGAACGCACGCGCGAAATCGGCGTGCGCAAGGCGCTCGGTGCGAAGCGAAAGGACATCCTGCTGCAGTTCCTGATCGAAGCGGCAACACTCGGGATCGTGGGCTCGGCGATCGGCGTCGCGCTCGGCATCGGTCTCGCCGAGGGCATCTCCGCCTTCTCGCCATTACCGGCCAGCGTGGCGCCGTGGTCCATCGTGGTTGGTATCGCGCTGGGCGCCGGCGTTGGTGTCGTGTCCGGGGTGTATCCGGCCAGCCGCGCGTCGCGTCTGGATCCCATCACAGCGCTTCGGCAGGAATAGCTCATGTCTGCATTCACGACCCGCTTATCTGCCGTAGCCGAGGGCGTCCGCATCGCGATCGATTCGGTCCGTGCCAACAAGGTCCGCGCCGGTCTCACGATTCTCGGCATCGCCGTCGGCGTGTTCGTGGTGGTCGCGATCTCGGCGGCGATTCACGGCATCAACGAGTCCGTCGCCAAGGACTTTGCGAGCACGGGGCCGACCACGTTCTTCGTGTCGCGCTACCCCATCAGCTTCGAGAACTGCGACGGGTCCGACGGAGCCTGCACCTGGCTCCGCAATCCGCCGATCCGCCCGAACGAAATCGAGAGCCTGCGACGCCTGCCCAGCATCGAGGCCGTCGGCGAGCGCCTCGACTGGGGCACGAAGGTGAAGTATCGCGAGCGCGAACTGCCGTCGGCGAGCGTGGAAGGGTACAGCGCCGAGTGGACGACCATCGGTGCTCCCGAAATTTACCCGGGGCGCGCCTTCACCTCGGCGGAAGCGCGCACCGGCGCCCGGGTGGCGGTCATTACCACGCTCATGGCGACCCGCCTGTTCGACGGGTCCGATCCCATCGGCAAGGCGATCACGCTGAACGGCGTGCCGTTCGAGGTGATCGGTGTGTACAAGGACAACAGCAGCTTCCTCTCGGGCGGCGAGCGACCCAAGGCCGTGATCCCCGTGCAGTCGCTCATTCGCTACGTGGGCGCACGGGCCAGCGGCGTGTCCCTCGCGGTCAAGCCGCGCGAGGGCGTGGAGCGCGATATCGCGCTCGATGATGTCACCGCGACCCTTCGCGGCATGCGGGGCACGCGCCCCGGTGGCGAGTCGTCCTTCGCGATCATCACGCAGGACAAGCTGCTCGACACCTACAACAGCATTTTCGGCATGTTCTTCCTCGTCATGATCGCGCTGTCGGCGGTCGGCCTGATCGTGGGCGGGGTCGGCGTCGTGGCCATCATGATGATCTCGGTGACGGAGCGGACCCGGGAGATTGGCGTGCGCAAGGCCCTCGGCGCGACCAGAGCGACGATTCTCTGGCAGTTCCTGGTGGAGGCCGCCACCCTCACGGGCATCGGCGGCGCGATCGGCCTGTTCGTCGGCTGGCTTGCGGCGCTTGGCATCCGCAGCTTCACGCCGATCGAGGCCAGCATTCCCCCGATGGCCGCGGTGGTCGCCCTCGGCGCCAGCGCCGTGACCGGCATCCTCTTCGGCATGCTCCCCGCCAGTCGCGCGGCGCGTCTCGATCCCGTCGAGGCGCTCAGGCACGAATAGCCCGGAATGGCTATTATTCACACATGAAAACACGGGATGCAATCGGCCTCGCGCTGACCCAGATCCGAGTACAGAAACTGAAGAGCGCCTTCACTCTGCTTGGAGTGACCATTGGCGTCATGTTCCTTATCGCTGTGGTCTCCATCGTTGAAGGGATGGGGCGATACGTCGAAGAAGACTTCGCCGCCCGCCTGATCGGCAGCAACACGTTTACGTTGCGGCGCTTCAGCAACGTGGGCCCCGGCGGCAATCGCGGGTTCGATGCGCGTTCGGCCCAGCGCCGGCCGCTGATCAGAATGCCGGATATCGAGGCCGTGCGTGCGGTGATTCCCGCGACGATGAAGTCGAGCATCTCGAGCGAGACGTTCAAGTACGCCTCGGCGCCGGGTGCCCGCCCGCGGCAGGTGCAGGCCGTTGCGACCGACGCCAACTATTTCGACATCAAGAACTTTCCGGTGACCGTTGGCCGGGCCTTCACGGATCAGGAAGTGCGCGCGGGCGCGCGCGTGATCGTGATCGGCACGGAAGTCGCCGAGCACTTCTTCCCGGGACTCAACCCGGAGGGACGGCAGCTGCGCGTCGCCGGTGTGCCGTTCACCGTCATCGGTGTCATCGAGAAGCAGGGATCGGTGTTCGGATTCTCACTCGACCGCAATGCCATCGCGCCCTACACGTCACCGATGGGTCGCATCATCCGCCCGCTACGTGACATCTCGTCGCTGATCGTGCAGGCCCCGACGCAAGCCGATCTTCCCGACGGCATGGAAGCGGCACGCGGAGCACTCCGCTCGCTCCGCGGACTGCGCGCCGGAGAGCCGGACGATTTCGGCCTCATCACGCAGGACGCCGCGTTCGGCTTCATCAAGCAGCTGAAGGGCCGTCTCGTGCTGTTCGGCACCGCGCTTCCCGCCATCAGTCTCGTGGTCGGTGCCATGGTGATCATGAACATCATGTTGGTGGCCGTCGCCGAGCGCACGCGCGAGATCGGCGTGCGCAAGGCGCTCGGCGCCAAGCGCGCCGACATCATGTCGCAGTTTCTGGTCGAGGCGGCCACGCTCAGCACCCTTGGTGCCGCGATTGGCATCGGATTGGGGATCGGCCTGGCGGAGATCATCGCCGCGCTCACGCCACTCCCGGCGGCGGTCGCGCCATGGTCGATCGCCGCGGCGCTCGTGACCGGTGCCGGCGTTGGTATTGCCGCCGGCCTCTATCCCGCGAGTCGCGCATCGCGACTGGATCCCATCACGGCACTGCGCCAGGAGTAATCGCATGAACCGATTCTTACTGGTCTTCGAGGGTGTCGGCATGGCACTGGAGTCGATCCGCTCAAACAAGGTGCGCGCGGCCCTGACCATCGCCGGTGTGGCGATCGGTGTCTTCGTAGTCGTCGCCATGGGCGCCGTCGTGAACGGCATCCGTGCCTCGTTTCAGCAAGACCTCGAACAAATCGGCGCGACCACGTTCATCGTGCAGCGTCGGAGTTCGGGTATCAGCGGCTGCGATGGCACCGACGAGAAGTGCCCGGATCGCAGCAACCCCGCGATTTCGTTTGCCGAGTGGGAGATGATCAAGCGCCTCCCAGGCGTCGAGAATGTCATCGGTGTGCTCGGCGGCCAGGGCAACTTCGCGTATCGCAACAGCCGCGTGGACAACGTGGGCTACGATGCCTACAGCGTGGAATGGCCGTCGGTCGATGCCTCAGACATCTTCCCGGGACGCAACTTCACGCGGAGCGAGTACGATGCCGGGCAGCCGGTGGTGCTCGTCAACGACACACTCAGGGCGCAGCTATTCGGCGAGTCGGAGGCGATTGGCAAGCAGATTATGATCAGCGGGCGGCAGTTCACCGTGATCGGCATCTACGCGCCCAAAGCCGGCTTTCTGAAATCGCTCGAGGGTAAAGGCCCGGACACGCCCCGCGCGATCATCCCGATTCAGGCCGCCGTGCGGAGTCTCGATGCGTCACGCACCAGTCTCAGCCTCCTGGTGCGGCCGGAACGGACGGTGACGCAGGGTGAAGTCATGGACGAGGTGCTGGCGTCCATGCGCGCCCGCCGCGGGCTGCGGCCCGGTGATCGCGCGACGTTTTATCTGGTGGAGCAGGATCGCCTGATGGACACCTTCAACCAACTCTTCGGCGCGATCTTCGCCGTCGGTCTGGCGCTGTCGGCCGTTGCGCTGCTGGTCGGTGGCGTCGGCGTCGTTGCCATCATGATGATCTCGGTCACCGAGCGCACGCGCGAAATCGGCGTCCGCAAAGCCCTCGGCGCGACCTCGGGCACGATTCGCTGGCAGTTTCTGGTGGAAGCGTCCACCATGACCAGTATCGGAGCGTTCGTCGGTCTGGCGTTGGGGGCGCTACTCGCCTGGGTGATTCGCTCCAACACGTCGATCCCCGCCACGCTACCCGGCAGCATTGTGGCCACCGCCCTGATCGCGAGTGCCGTGACCGGCGTGGCGTTCGGCATGCTGCCCGCCATGCGCGCATCGCGTCTCGACCCGGTCGAAGCGCTGCGGCATGAGTAGCGGTGGCGCCGCCTCGCGGATGCGCGTCTCCGATCTCGTCCGCATGTCCGTCCTGCAGCTGCTGATCAACCCGCTGCGCTCGACGTTCACGCTGCTCGGCATCGTCGTATCGGTGGGCTTCCTCGTAGCGGTGGTTGCGATCATTCAGGGCATGAATGCGTACGTCAAGGAGAACATCGCCGATGCCATGATCGGCATGAACACGTTTCAGGTCCGGCGACTGCCGATCAGCCTGGGGCTCTTCACCGACGACGAGTTCAGCCAGTTGAAACGACGGCCGCGTGTCGATACCCACGACGCGGACGCGGTGGCCAAGGCGCTTCCTGACGCGCTGGCCATTGCGTTGCAGTCCGGATGGCCGACGCCACAAGCCGATGTGGTGTGGCGCGACCGCTCGCTCGGCAGCGTCTTGATCTTCGGCGTCACGGAAGGATATCAGACCGTCCAGGACTATCGGTTCACCGAGGGACGGCCGCTCAGCGAGCTCGATGTGCGCGAACGTCGCCCGGTCATTGTCATCGGCAGCGACGTCGCCCGCGATCTCTTTCAGGGTGGGTCGGCCATCGATCAGGACGTGCGCATCAGGGGGCAGCGATTCACGGTCATCGGCGTCGTGGCCCCCAAGGGTCGGGTGCTCGGTCAGTCCTTCGATGGTTTCGCGCTCATGCCGATTTCCGCATTCGAGTCCATCTACGGCCTGCGGCAGAACACCACGATTTCAGTGAAGATGCGTGAAGCGGAAGACGTCGCCCCTGCGATGGCGCGCGCGCAGGAGGCCATGCGGCTGGCGCGGCGACTGCGCCCGTCCGAACGCGACAATTTCGACGTCGGCACCGGAGAAGCGTTTGTCTCCTTCTGGAAAAAGATGACCGGAATGCTCTTCGCCGTGGTACCAGCGGTCGTGGCGATCGGCATCCTGGTGGGTGGCATCGTGATCATGAACGTCATGCTGGTGGCGGTCACCGAGCGCACGCACGAGATCGGATTGCGGAAGGCCGTCGGTGCGACGTCAGCCGATGTGCGACGCCAGTTTCTGGCGGAAGCCGCGGTCCTCGCGTTCGGCGGCGGGCTGCTCGGTGTGGTGGCGGGATGGGGGCTCGCCGCTCTCATCACGGCATGGTCCCCGCTGCCTGCCCACGTATCGCCTTGGAGTGTCACACTGGCCCTGTCGCTGGGTGCCACGGTCGGCGTGGCGTTCGGCGTATATCCCGCCTCGCGCGCGGCCAGCCTCGATCCGATCACGGCCATGCGCGCGGAGACCTGAGCATGGCCATGCGCGTCGGCGCAGCGACTGAAAACGTCCGCATCGCGTTCGACGCATTGCGCGTGAGTAAATTGCGCTCCTCGCTCACCATTCTTGGCGTGGTGATCGGCGTCGCGACGGTCATGGCGATGGCAGCAATCGTCGACGGGATCCGCAACCAGATCATCACGCAGATCGAAATCGCCGGACCGACGACGTTCTACGTGCTGAAGAAAGCGTCGAAGACGCTGCTCAATCCGGACAATCTCCCGCCAGACGTTCGGAGCCGCCCCGATCTGGGCGAGCGCGAAGCCGAGCGCCTTCGACGATTGCCCGAGATCGCCTATGCGTCCCTCTGGGCGCAGATGCTGGCGCGCATCGAGTTCGCAGGCACCCGGTCACAGTCGATGGCCATCTTCGGTGCCGACGATGGGTTCATGCGCATCCAGAGCGGTGAGCTCGTGGAGGGACGCTGGTTCACCCGGCACGAGATCGTGTCAGGCGCCGCGGTCATCGTGCTTCAGGAAGCGACCGCGCGAAGCCTCTTCGGCCGCGAGGGAATGATTGGCAGGCTGGTGCGCATCGGCGGCCGACCGCTCGAAGTGATCGGCGTGTGGCAGGAGCCCGGCAACATCTTCGCGCCACCGGGCCAGGCAGTGGGGGCCATCATGCCCTTCCGGTACATGCAGCGCAGCTACACGATCGACCGCACCAACGCCTTGTGGATTCCCGTAAAGCCGAGGGTCGGCGTCACGGTGGCCGAGGCGCAGGGGGCCGTCGTCACGGCGCTCCGGGAGCTGCGCGGCCTGCGGCCCGGCACGGCGAACAGCTTCGACCTGGTCACCCAGGACATGATTCTCGACACCTTCAACGGCATGACGAGCGTGTTCTTTCTCGTGATGGTCGCCATCTCCAGCGTCGCCCTTCTGGTCGGCGGCATCGGCGTCATGGCGATCATGATGGTGTCGGTCACCAGTCGCACGCGCGAAATCGGGGTGCGTAAAGCCCTGGGGGCCACACGCGGCGACATCCTGCTGCAGTTCCTCGTCGAAGCATGCACACTCACCGGAATCGGCGGTGCCATCGGCATCGTGGTCGGACTCGGACTGGGACGCATCGCCTCCTACGCGCTCGGTGTGAGCGCGCCGGTGCCGATCAACCTGACGGTCATCGCCGTTTTCGTCTCGGTGAGCATCGGCATCATCTTCGGTCTGGTGCCCGCCCGTCGCGCCGCGCGACTTGATCCGATCGAAGCGCTGCGCTACGAGTAGCCGGTACGTCGCCCACGTCCCTTCACACCGGTATGCCGTGCGGCGGGCCGAAGTCACTCAGTAGCCGCGGACCGCCAGAAACGCTTCCCAGAGCGGCAGCGAAATGGGCATCCCGAGCACGGAGAGCTCAAGGACGCCGAGGACGCCGAGCACCGAGAGCAGCATCATCCCCTGGCGTCGCAGTGGCGACACATCACGCAGCGCATGAATGATCGTACGCAGCGTGAAGACGAGGAGCAGTGCGACGGTGATCGGTAACACCCAACTGTTGCGCTGCGGGCCGAAGTAGGACTCGAGATACGTCAACGGCTCGGGGAAAAACCCGCGTCCCGGATTCTCGACGCCGAGAAAAATGTTGATGCTGGCGGCTTGGTGGGTCACCCAGAAGAGCACCAGCGCCCACCAGCCCGCCCGGTTCGCGCGGCGCGCGGTGAGGATGCCGGTAATCACGAGCACCGCCAGCATCGCCAGCTGAT